>NZ_JBJERV010000034.1:0-100814 GCF_051882455.1 Huintestinicola sp.
TCATCGAAAACAGGGGCATTTTTCAGCTTGTACTTAGCTGCGGCAGACTTAATATCCTCGGAGATAAGCTTTGCCTTTGCTCCTCCGCAGTTGAGCTTGCCATCGGCATCGCGGCAGTCTGCGGGAATGTAGGACTCTGCCAGATATTCGCCCAGCTGTACAGGGGTGAGAGCAGAGCTGTTCCAGAACAGGGAAATGTTCTCCACAGCCTCGGCATCGGCAGGAGATGCGGCTCTTGCCATATTGAACACCGCAGGGTATGCGGGGCGCACTCTGAGCAGGGCTGCAATGTCCTTTTTAAGCTCGTCGGCAGAAGCGGAGGAAAGCTCCGCAGCCTTTAAGCCATCGGCAAATTTTTCCTTATCGGGAGCGCTGTATTTAAAGCCGTAGCCGTTTTTCTCGGAAACAAGCTTTCTGAATTTATCCTTGAGAGCGGCTGTATCGTCGGAAATGAACTCCTTTTCGTCAACGGTAACACCGCACTTTTTTCCAAGCTTTACAAAAAGCTTTGCGATAAAGGAATTCAGATCAAAGTCGATATCGGCAGCCTTAAATGCGGCTGCATGAGGATCCATATCCTTTTTGAGCCTGTCGCAAAGCTCAGCCGCCTTGTCAAGCTCCTTACAGCGGGATTCGTTCTTATCGCAGGATATCTTCGTGCCGAATATCTCAAACTCGGTCTCGCCGACTATCTCGGGAGACATGACCTCGGAAACCAGTTCGTCAAGGCAGCCTTCCATCTTTTCGGAAATATCCTTGTCGGAAAGCACAACAGGCTCCTCGGGAGTACCTTTTTTATAAAGGAACCGGTTTGTAAGCTTCTTGAAGGGCTGCACAACGTTTGTAAGGGGAGTAACGGGAGCGTAGGGCTTTCCCTCTTTCTTCATATGCTCCTCGCTGATGATAAGGGTATCATGCTTACCGTCGATCATCCAGTCAGCGGCTTCAAATGCACCGCTGTAAAGAAGATCGGCAATATATACCTTGCCGTTTTCTGCGGCGATCTTTCTCGCCTCGGCTATTTTAAAAGGCTCAAACTCCTCTCCGTCGGCGGACATAAGGAGCATATCGGACATACGGCATATGTCTGTGCTGTTGCTCTTTGCTTCCTCCTGTGAGCAGGGAACATAGATGACCCCGTCAAGAAAGGGGTGACAGAAAAGCCGTCCGGCAGTGAAATATCTGTCGGTAAATCCGGCTCTGAACTCTGTGCAGGCAGCTTTGAAGCGGCTGTAATCCCTAAAAATTTCCACAGTTGATTCCTCCCGTTTGTAAACTTCCGTTCTGCTCTCAGCACAACGGAGCTTATTTTTCTTTTTTGCGTTTTGACCCCTTCTAACCGTTAAAAAGGGGTTTTGCCGCATCATATTATTAACATTATAACAAAAAAAAGGAAGTATGTCAACGTGAAGTTAGAGTATTTTATACAAAAATATTTTCATTTCATTTTGGTACTTTTGCATAATGGAGAGAAAAGGGTAAATAAAAAAGAATAAATCACAGTGTCCAATGACGCCATCATTTATTCCTTAGCTTAAATATAATTTTAGCCTTCTTCGCAAGAAGAAGGCTGTTTTGTGGGGTGGGAGATGGGATTCGAACCCACGATCTTCGGGACCACAATCCGACGCTTTAACCAGCTAAGCTACACCCACCATATAAAATGTAACATCTGAGGATGTTACATAAAATACGTTCCCTTATGCAGAAGCCAGGGAACTTTCGGAAAATGAAACTGTACAGCAGAGCTGCTGTACGGCTTCGGAAAAAATTGGCGCGTCTTACTGGATTCGAACCAGTGGCTTACTGCTTAGAAGGCAGTTACTCTATCCAGCTGAGTTAAAGACGCATATATATAACCCCGATTTCCGGGGATTGTGGAGCGGGTGATGGGAATCGAACCCACGCGACCAGCTTGGAAGGCTGGAGTTCTACCATTGAACTACACCCGCATTGAGGGGTATCACTAAAGGCGTTTCAGGCATTCACCTCAAGTGACGTTTTATATTATATCACACAAAATCCCCTGTGTCAAGTGTTTTTTGAGAAAAATTATTTGCAAAGGGTATCGTTTTTTTGTGCAATATAAGCAACTTTTCCCTAAAACCGCTTTATTCCGACACTTAGCTAAAAATATTCATTGACAAAGCCGCAGAAAAAAGATATAATAATAAGTATAAAAAAGCAAGGGTGCTTGATCTCTGTCGGGCACCTGCGCGGACAGCGCCAGTGCGGACGGCGGGATCAGCCCCGCACTTTGAAAGGATTGATTTTAAAATGGGACTCACACTTACCGAAAAGATCCTCAAGGCTCACGTTGTTGACGGCGAATTCGTCAAGGGCAGCGAGATCGGCATCAGGATCGACCAGACACTGACACAGGACGCTACAGGTACTATGGCATATCTCGAGTTTGAGGCTATGGGCGTTCCCAGAGTCAAGACCGAGAGATCTGTCGCTTACATTGACCACAACACCCTCCAGTCGGGCTTCGAAAATGCCGACGACCACCGCTTCATCGGCTCTGTTGCCAAAAAGCACGGCATTTATTTCTCCCGTCCCGGCAACGGTATCTGCCATCAGGTACACCTTGAGCGTTTCGGCGCTCCCGGCAAGACCCTTATCGGCTCCGACAGCCACACCCCCACAGGCGGCGGCATCGGTATGATCGCTATCGGCGCAGGCGGCCTGGACGTTGCTGTTGCAATGGGCGGCGGCGCATACTATATTACATACCCTAAGATCGTTAAGGTCGAGCTTACAGGCAAGCTTTCCCCCTGGGTATCCGCAAAGGACGTTATCCTTGAAGTGCTCAGACGTCTCTCCGTTAAGGGCGGCGTGGGCAAGGTCATCGAGTACTGCGGCGAGGGCGTAAAGACCCTTTCTGTGCCCGAGAGAGCTACCATTACAAATATGGGCGCTGAGCTTGGCGCTACCACATCTATATTCCCCTCCGACGAGACTACAAGAGAATTTCTCAAGGCTCAGAAGCGTGAGGACGTTTATGTTCCCCTGTCTGCTGACCCCGACGCAGTTTACGACGAGGTAGTTGAGATAAACCTCTCCGAGCTGGTTCCTCTTGCTGCTTGTCCTCATTCTCCCGACAATGTCAAGACCGTTGAGGAGATCGGCGAGCTGAAGATAGATCAGGTCTGCATCGGTTCCTGCACAAACAGCTCCCTTATGGATATGATGAAGGTGGCTCACATCTTAAAGGGCAAGACCGTTCACCCCGACGTTTCCCTTTCCATCGCCCCCGGCTCCAAGCAGGTTCTTAATATGCTGGCTCAGAACGGCGCTCTGGCTGTTATGATAGACGCAGGCGCAAGAATACTTGAGTCTGCCTGCGGTCCCTGCATCGGAATGGGTCAGTCGCCTAACTCAAAGGGCGTTTCCCTCAGGACCTTCAACCGTAACTTTGAAGGCAGAAGCGGCACAAAGGACGGTCAGATATATCTGGTATCTCCCGAAATGGCTGCAGCTTCCGCTCTCACCGGCTTCCTTACAGACCCCAGAACTCTTGAGGGCACATTTGAATTTACTATGCCCAAGGAGTTCGTTATCAACGACAATATGGTGGTTCCTCCCGCGACTGAGGCTGAGATGGACTCCGTTCAGATACTCCGCGGTCCCAACATCAAGCCCTTCCCCGAGACAGCTCCCCTTTCCGAGACTATCGAGTGCGGCTGCTCCCTCAAGGTTGGCGACAACATCACCACCGACCACATTATGCCCGCAGGTGCAAAGATACTTCCCCTGCGCTCCAATATCCCCGCTATCTCCAACTACTGCTTCACCGTCTGCGACGAGAAGTTCCCCGAGAGAGCAAAGTCCATGGGCAAGAGCATTATCGTGGGCGGCTCCAACTACGGTCAGGGCTCCTCTCGTGAGCACGCAGCCCTTGCTCCCCTTTATCTGGGCGTTAAGGCTGTTCTCGTTAAGAGCTTTGCACGTATCCACAGAGCAAACCTCATCAATGCAGGCATACTTCCTCTTACATTCGTAAACGAGGCTGATTACGAGAACATCGCTCAGGGCGACGAGCTTGTTATCGCTGATGTAAGAAAGGCTGTTTCCGAGGGAAGATCCGAGCTTACCGTTGTGAACAAGACAAACGGCAAGGAGATCCCCGTTCTCTGCGAGCTTACAGGCAGAACAAAGGATATCGTTCTCGCAGGCGGACTGCTTGACTACACAAGAGAGTCATTAAAGTAAGCATAAATATCGGTTCGGAATGGAGAGAAGGGTCATGGAGACGGAGTTTTTTATGCTGAGACGAAGAAGTCCCGAAACTGCGGGCGAATGGATAGCGTTTATCATAGCCATAGCTGCAGCAACGGCTGTTGACGCTTTGCTGAAAAAGAACTTCCCCAATATGGCTCTCAGGCTCAGAAGAGGACTTTCCTCCATTGCAACGCTGATAATTTTACTTCTGTACTTTTTTGTCATCAGAAAATAATGGAACAGAGACCTATTACCTTGGCAAAATGCGGTATGGACTGCACCTCCTGCCGCTTTGCCCTTGAAAATGACTGCCCCGGCTGCCCCTACTGCACACCATCCGAAAACCGCGAAAAGCTGTTTGAGGACGAGGAATGCGAGGTGGGCAGATGTGCGGAGGAAAAAGGCTTTGAGCACTGCGGAAAATGCCCGGGATTTCCCTGCGAAGCCCTCAGAGAGGTAAGCTTCGACACCGAAACGGGTGACGGGGGAAACAGGCTCATGCGGCTCAAGGCTATGAAAGACGAGGAGTTCCGCTTAAAAAGGCGCAGGCTCGCCGCTCCCCTGACGGGAGGCTGTCTGGGTCTGATAACAGGCGTCATAACAGGCTGCATCACGGGGGATATCCCGCAGATGATAGCCGCAGGGCTTGCAGCCGGTATCGGTCTTGGCTTCATTGCAGGCATTTCAAAGGGAGACAAGTGACAATTTCCGCAAGTCTTATAAATCAGGTGCATATGGAAAAATTTTATTTGGAGGTAAACCAAAATGTCCGAGAAGATCAAAATGACCACCCCCCTTGTTGAAATGGACGGAGACGAAATGACCCGAATCATCTGGAAGATGATAAAGGATATACTTATCACCCCCTATGTTGACCTCAATACCGATTACTACGACCTTGGTCTTGTTCACAGAAACGAGACAAACGATCAGGTAACTATTGACTCCGCAGAGGCTACAAAGAAATACGGTGTTGCCGTTAAGTGCGCTACCATCACCCCCAATGCTCAGAGAATGACCGAATATGACCTGAAGGAGATGTGGAAGTCCCCCAACGGCACCATCAGAGCTATCCTCGACGGCACCGTTTTCAGAGCGCCCATCATTGTTAAGGGCATCACTCCCCTGCTCCCCACCTGGACAAAGCCCATCACCATTGCCCGTCACGCTTACGGCGATGTTTACAAGAACACCGAAATGCAGGTAGCGGAAGGCTCCAAGTGCGAGCTGGTATGCACAGATGGCGAGGGCAACGAGACACGCTCCCTTATCTATGATTTCAAGGACAGCGCAGGCGTTATCCAGGGTCTCCACAACAAGGACAACTCCATCGCAAGCTTTGCAAAGGCTTGCTTCAACTTCGCTCTCGATACAAAGCAGGACCTGTGGTTCGCTACCAAGGACACCATTTCCAAGAAGTACGACCACCGCTTCAAGGACATTTTTGCCGAGATATACGAGAACGAGTACAAGGAGAAGTTTGAGGCTGCGGGAATTGAGTATTTCTACACTCTCATAGATGACGCAGTTGCAAGAGTTGTACGTTCAAACGGCGGCTACATCTGGGCGTGCAAGAACTACGACGGCGACGTTATGTCCGATATGGTGGCTACCGCATTCGGCAGCCTCGGTATGATGACTTCCGTTCTGGTATCTCCCGACGGAGTTTACGAGTACGAGGCAGCTCACGGCACTGTTACACGTCACTACTACAAGCACCTCAAGGGCGAGGAGACCTCCACAAACTCCGTTGCCACCATCTTTGCATGGTCGGGCGCTCTCAAGAAGAGAGGAGAGCTGGACGGAAACAAGGAGCTTTCAGAGTATGCCGAGAAGCTTGAGAAGGCTACTATCCGGACAATTGAAGAGGGCGTTATGACAGGCGACCTGTACGTTCTCTCACATCTTGAGAACAAGAAGAAGGTAAACACCGAGGACTTCCTTATTGAAATAAACAAGCGTCTGGCAGCTATGATGTGATGTCATAATTTCAGAAAATAGCTTATCTGCGGGGGTCTGCGGCATTGCCGGGGCTGCCCGCAGTTTATTCGGAATGTGTTTTTATAACAAAGGAATGGTCATATGGCAAGAAAAGAGGATATATCCTCCTCGGTAATAAAAAGGCTCCCCAGATATTACCGCTTTATCGGGGAGCTTATAAATCAGGGAAAGACAAGGATATCCTCCGCAGACCTTGCTGCGCAGATGTCCCTCACAGCCTCTCAGATAAGGCAGGACCTTAACTGCTTCGGCGGCTTCGGTCAGCCCGGCTGCGGCTACTCTCTCCCCGAGCTCCATTCGGAGATAGGACATATATTAGGACTTGACTGCCACCGCAAGGCTATACTTATAGGAGCGGGAAACTTAGGACGCGCCATTGCCATTCATATGAAGTTTGAGAATTTCGGAATGGAGCTGCGGGGCATTTTCGACGCGGACGAAAACAAAACAGGTCTTACCGTTGCGGGAATGAGGATACTCCCTATGACGGACATCGAGGACTTTATCTGCAGGGAACGCCCCGAAGCAGCTATTTTATGTATCCCCAAGGAGTCGGCGGCGGAGTGTGCCGATATGCTGGTAGGCTGCGGCATAAAGGCATTCTGGAACTTCTCCCACTATGACCTTGCCGCAAAGCACAAGGATATTGTGGTGGAAAATGTCCACTTAGGAGACAGCCTTATGCTTTTATCATACGGACTGACCAATTCCGAGAATGATTTTTAGTGCAAAATATAGTATTTTTTACTAAAAGCATTGATTTTTTGTTGAATGTGTGATATACTTATAAGGACGTATCGATTTTAAGACAAACTATTATTAACTTTGAAATTAACCGAACCCATATGCGGCTCGGACTGGAGGAAATATAATGCCATATCCTATTATTACACCGTCTTATTTTCAGGAGCTTGCCGAGGACAACACTCTCGAGGAAAAGGTACAGTACAATATTCTGACCTCTCCCAGCGCTGTGGAGTATGTTTTCCCCATCTATCAGAAGCCGCTTATCAGAAAGCTCATGAGCATAGAAAATATACTCAGCTTCAAGATGACAAACCTCAAGCCCGAGCACGAAGAGGAATTTATAAAGCAGGGCGAGGCTCTTGTGGAAAAGTTTCCTCAGTTAAAGCACTACTGGGATTTCAAGGTCCTCACCATGCAGATCCTCCAGAACAGAAACTTCGTTTTTGAAAAGCGTATGCTGCTCCTTAACTATGCCTACAAGACCCTCCAGGGTATGCTTGACAAAACAAGCGGCGAGGAGCAGGACAAGTATATCGCCACATTCCTTCGGGATATGAACATTCCCAAAAATCAGGACGCTGTTATGAAATATTTCGAGTCCATCACTCCCAATTTCGCATACAGCCTCTGCGACGGTCTCTCTCTGCTCAGAGCGCTGCCCACCTCCGAGGAATATGACAAGCTCCTCGATACCGTGTTCGCTTCCGTGAACTGCGACAGGGCTATGAAGGAGTTCAAGTTCGACAAGGACGTATACCTCCCTATGAAGAAGGCTTATTACGAGGACTTCCTTAAAAACGGCAGAGAGCACTACATCGAGCAGGTAATGGTAAACTATGTATGGACATACTGTATGCCCTATGCGGACTCCACCTCAAACCTGTGGGATAATTTCATATTCTTCAACACTCTGTTCAATACTATCAAGGTGCTTCTCACCTGCGCTACCTACAAGGCTGAGGATAAGGACGAGGCATTTGTAAATGCTGTCTCCGAATTTGACAAGGCTCTCAGAAGAACAAAGGGCAGCATCGTTAAGCTCATTGCCGCTGCCAATGCCAAGGAAGGTCTTGCCACCAACGGCGATATGGCTATCCTCTCTATGAGCTGATAATATCCACACATATAAACATATCCGGCGGCGGGAGCTATACTCTTGCCGCTTTGCTGTCTGTAGGACAATTACGGTAAAGTAAGGTTGGTATAATACGAATGGAAATTGACAAGAAGCTCATCTCTCTGCTGAAAAATGCCGCTGACGAAATAAGAAGATCAGTTATCGGCAAGGACCAGATAATCATAAAGATACTCATGACCGCCTGCGCAGGGGGACATATTCTCCTCGAGGATATCCCCGGAGTGGGCAAGACTACAATGGCGGTGGCTTTTTCAAAGGCTCTTAGCCTGAAATACAACCGTATGCAGTTCACCTCGGACGTTATGCCTGCGGACGTGACGGGCTTTTATATGCCAAACCGCTCCACGGGCGAATTTGAGTGGAGACCGGGTGCGGTATTCTGCAATCTCTTTCTGGCAGACGAGATAAACCGAACCTCAAGCAAGACCCAGTCGGCGCTCCTTGAGGCTATGGAAGAGAGGTCTGTTACCGTTGACAGCGTTACAAGGTCCCTCCCCGACCCCTTTATCGTCCTTGCAACACAAAATCCCTGCGGCTCCGCAGGAACTCAGATGCTTCCCGAAAGCCAGCTTGACAGATTTATGATACGCCTTACTATGGGATATCCCGAGGAGGCGGACGAGGCGGCTATCTTAAAGGCGAAGTCTCAGAAAAGCAGTCTGCCCGAGGTAAATGCTGTAATGACTGCAGATGACCTTATAAAGCTCAGAAACGCCGCTGACAGCGTTTTCGTCAGCGACGAGATATTCGACTACATCGCAAGGCTTTCGGCGGCAACGAGAAAGGACAGCCGCCTTGAGCTGGGTGTAAGCCCCAGAGGCTCTCTTGCGGCGGCGGCTATGGCAAAATCCGCCGCAATGTTCAGCGGCAGAAGCTATGTTATCCCCTCGGACGTGACCTATGTTTACGCCGATGTATGCGCCCACCGCGTTATCCCCGCAAGGGTGAAGGGCAGACTTCCGGGTGACGGGGAAGTGCGGCAGATACTTGAAAGCATCTGCGGCGGAGTTCCCGCTCCCAAGCTGTAAAGGGACTATGCTATGACAAAACTTCTTTATATCCTTATTCTTATCGGCGGAGCGGCTTTTTACCTGCTTTTCGCCGATACACTTTCCTTTGTGCTGCTGATATCGCTTATTATCCTGCCTGTGATACTGCTGGTGGAGCTTATCATCAGCTCCGCATTCCTCAGATGCTCGGAAAAAGCGAAAATGGTCACTGCCTTTCGGGGAGAACCCTGCGAGGCGGCGTTTCTCATATCAAATAACTCCGTTTTTCCGCTGCCAAACACAAGACTTCGGATAAAAACAGTGTGCTATCCCGGCGGAGAGACCAGTTTTTCCACCGTAAACATCCCCCTTCCCGCCCTTCGGACGGAGACCGTTACCGTAACTCTCGGCTCGGAGCATTGCTGCAGGGCGGAAGTAACGGTGGAGAGCATTAAAATATATGACCTGCTGCGGCTGTTTTCCGCAAAGCGTTTCAGAAGGAAGCTTAAATGCACCGCGTATATCATTCCGAAGCTTAGAGAGCAGTATTCCGAGGAAGCAAAAGAGCTTTTAAGCCGTCCCCGCACAGAGTCTGCCGAGGACGCGGAGACTGTGAGAGAACGGGGGAACGGCATTCCCGGAGATGTATGCGGCTTCAGGGAATTTCTCCCCGGAGACAGGCTGAGCCTTATGCACTACAAGCTCAGCGCAAGGTTTGACAAGGATATCGTGAAGATACTGAACGTAAGCGGCGCCACAAGATTTCTCCTTACCGCCGACCTCTCCTCCGACGAGCATGACAAGCGTGACTGTGCTCTTGAGCGGCTCATGAGCGTGGCATATTATCTTGCTTTGCAAAAGGCAGAGGTATTTGCGGCTGTCCCCTCTCACATCGACCCCTTTTCCCACAGAGGTGAGGGGCTTGACATTCTGACGGGGGAAAATGGCTTTTCGGCTGTAAGGATAAAGGACGGCTCGGATTATTTTGCAGCCGCAAGGCTTTTCTGCGGCGAAAGCTTCCCTGCCGCAGAGGGTATAAGAGGATTTATAAATCAGGACCTGTCAGGTGAAAAATGATATTGCCAAAGGAGGCGGAGCTTTGAAAAATAAAACAGAAAAAACGCTCCGTCCCGAAAGCGGAACATTCCCCATTACGATCTCTCCCGGAATGCACATGGGAGCAGGCAGGGTAAGAGGAATATATCTTGTTATGCTGAGTCTTATCCCCCTGTGCGGTCTTATGGGCTCGGTATTCACATTCCTCACCGCCTGCGAGAGCAAGGGACAGTATGTTTTGTCAAAGGGCTTTGCGGCTGTGACTGTCCTCTGCTTTTACGGTGTGTTTGCCCTGCTTTTTGCTCTGAGGGAACGGTTCCCCAAGGTCTCCCGCGGCATTCTGGCTGTTTTAATAGGCGGTCTGGGCTTTTTTGCCGCCTGTAAATTCCGTTTTATCGTCAGGGGCTTTCAGTATATCATAAACGGCTTTATGGGCGCTGCTTTCAGCAAATATGAAGATACGCCCTATTTCTTTCTGTCGGATGTTTTTTATCTTGAAGGCAGATATTATCAGAATGAATACTGCGCCCGTCTGACGGCGGTGTGCGTTATCGGGATAATGGCATTTGCCGCCTGCAGCTTTATCATAAAGCCAAATGTGCTGATATTTGTCTGCACCACCTTTCCCCTGCCCGAGCTGTGCCTTTATTTCGGAATGGTACCCGAAGGCGCTTTCTTCGGGCTGCTGGCAGCAAGCTGGTGCGGTGCGGCGGCGGCGGATATCTCAAGGCTGGGGCTCTTTTCCGACAAGGGCGCCGAAAAGCTCTTCACCAAAATAAGCGCTCAGAGCAGCTTTGCGGCGGCTGTGGTAATGCTCATAAGCTTTATGGGCGCCTCTCTTTACGCGGACGCTGTTGATTTCAAGCGCCCCGACTCGGTAAAAGAGATACGAAACAGCGTTGTGCTTTATATGCGGGACTTTTCCTGGGACAAGTTCTGCCGCGATGTTAAAGAGACCGTATTTCCCGAGGACAAGGGCAAGCTGACCCATGACGGAAAGCTGGGCAACACCGAAAGCGTTGAATTTTCGGGAAGGAATATGCTGGAGGTAACTCTCCCCTCCGACTGCGGCGGACTTTATCTCAAAGGCTTTACGGGGGTAAACTACACAGGCTCAAGATGGGAAAAGGGAAATGAGCTTCCCAGGCTTCAGACAAATCTCACATCTCCCGAATTTTTCAGCGCAAGGGTGCTCAAACGGATAGATGATTTCTCCGCTCTCAGGTCAAAAAACGTTATTATCCGAAACACAGGCATAAGCGCAGGTGTGAAATATTATCCCGTTAATGCGGCAGGACTTCTGGAAACAGACGGCGTAAGGCGGCGGTACGGAGTCTACTTCCCGCAAGGTGACTGGCGGAGCGTTGTCTTATCGCGTGCAGGCGACACTGCTCTTGATGAAGATATGGCGGCGGACGAGCTTGCAATGCGGGAGTATGCATACAAATACTGCCTTGACGTTCCCGTAACATTCACCGCTCATGAGGAATTTTTCAAAGACTTCGAGGGCGGCTCCTCGGCGGAGATACTGAGCTTTATCCGCAAAGGGCTTGCGGACAGATGCGAATATGTTCTGGAATCGGGCAGAAAGCCCTTCGGAGCGGATTTTGCCCAGTGGTTCCTTACGGATAACAAAAAGGGCAGCTGTACCCATTTTGCTTCGGCGGCAGTCCTGCTGTGCAGGACCATGGGTATCCCTGCAAGATACTGCGAG
Organism: Huintestinicola sp.; assembly: GCF_051882455.1. Classification (NCBI taxonomy): domain Bacteria; kingdom Bacillati; phylum Bacillota; class Clostridia; order Eubacteriales; family Oscillospiraceae; genus Huintestinicola; species Huintestinicola sp. The sequence continues at coordinate 11,870 of NZ_JBJERV010000034.1, forward strand.
GGCTTTGTTATCAAGGAGGAGGATATAAAAAGCTTCCCCGCAGCCGATGGCTACACCACCGTAAGCGTTCCCGACAGCAGAGCGCACGCCTGGGCTGAGGTGTATATCGACGGCTACGGCTGGCTCTCCTTTGAGGCGACCCCCGGCTACGGCAATATGGTGCTTGAGCTTGACGGCACTGAGGACAGCTTTGAGGACGCTCCCGTTTCGGAAATAACCTCCGTTTCCACCGAGGCTCCCATATTTACGGAGAATCCCGCCGTAACAACGGGTGAAGGCAATATTGAAACGGAGATCACCGTTACCGAAATGGAGATTGTGACCACTGTAACTATGTCCGCAGCGAATGAAGAGTCCGGGCTTACCGACAGACCCGAAGCAACACGGAATGATGACGTGACAGAGAACGCATACGGCAGCGCAGAGGGAGTCGGCACATCGGTCTCCTATGTGAATAACGGTTATTCTGACGGGGCAATGGGAAGCAGTGAAATATCCGATATTCCGGAAACCGAGGAAAGCGGCTCTGCCGAGCTTGCGCCGAGGAAGGAAGTTCCCATGGCACTTACGGGAACAATAACGTTCATTCTTTCGGCGGCGGCTGTTGCGGCGATAATGCTGTTATCAAGAAAGCTTGTGTTCACAGCAAGGCGCAGACGGCTTAAAGAGTCTCCCGACAAGGCGGCGGCTCATATGTACAGAATGCTGCTTGCCCTTTCGGGGGAGGAAAATATCCCCGAGGAGCTGGCAGAACGGCTCAAAGCCCGCGAGGTCCCCGCGGAGCTTACGGAAACGGTGGTAAATGCCGCTATGAAGGCACGTTTCGGCGGCGGTATCCATATTTCCGAAGCAGAAAAAGCATACAACGCTCTACAGTCGGCTATGGATATCTTAAATAAGGACAAGAACGCCTTTACTGCCGCTTTGCTGTGGATCACGGCGAGGGACAGATATATCTGAGCCGAAGGGAGGAATGTTTCTGGAACGGATATTTGAGCTTATCTGTGATGATGACGGGATCACCCTTGAAAAGCTCCTGCGGATAAACGGTATCTCGCGGCGCACCCTTGTTATGCTCAAGCGCACGCCCATGGGCATTACCCGAAACGGGGAGCTTTGCAGGTCGGTGGATATCCTGCAAAGGGGCGACAGAGTGATACTGCACATTCCCGAAAAAGAGGGCTGCCGCCTTGAGCCTAACACCGTCATAAGCGTTCCCGCCGTGTATGAGGACATGGATATCATCGTTTACGACAAGCCTCGGGGGATGCCCGTTCATCAGTCCCCCGGGCATTACGGCGACTCCCTGGCAAACGTATTTGCCGCAAAATTTCCCCACACTCCCTTCCGTGCGGTGAACAGGCTCGACAAGGACACCTCGGGTCTGTGCCTTGCGGCAAAAAGCAGGATAGGAGCGAATATTTCACGCGAGAATATATCAAAGGTATACTACGCGGTCTGCTGCGGCAGTATCACCGCTCCTATGCGGATAGACGCGCCCATCGGAAGAGAGGACGGCTCTGCGCTGAAGCGGACTGTGCGCAGCGACGGCAAACGGGCTGTCACAAATGTATATCCCCTTTCGGGAAACCGCCGCTACACCCTGCTAAAAATAATCCTTGAAACGGGGCGGACTCATCAGATACGGGTGCATATGAGCCAAAGCGGCTTTCCTTTAGCGGGCGACAGCCTTTACGGCGGCGATATGTCGGATATTTCGGGTCAGGCGCTCCACTGCGGTGAAATGCGTTTTGTCCACCCTGTGAGCGGCAGAGAGCTTTGTCTCTCTTCGCCATTGCCCGAGGATATGTTAAGCATTGTAAACAGCTTATAAATTTTGTACGGCATATACAATATTTATATGTATAAATTAACATTTTTGGAGAAATTATTAAGTCAGTATTGTAAAAATTCCTGCAACGTGATATAATTATTTTAATCAAAATCATAACTTTTCTAAAGAGGACTGAAATGAAATGAAAATGAGATCTATAAAAAAGCACATCATCATCGTTACGCTGATGATAGTTATGATACCCCTTGTGATACTTGGAATTTTCTGCTGTACTTCAAACCAGTACTCTGCCACGAACCTTGCCACAGGCAGCGTTGAGCAGTCGGCATATCTTGCCGCACAGCGTGTGCAGTGGGAGCTGGACAGCTTCATTATCGTTACAGAGGAAACAGGCTGCAATGTTGAGCTTGCAAATGCAAATACCTCCGACAAGCGCAAGCAGGAAATAGTCGATATGAAGGTGCTCCAGTACGGTATGGACAGAGGCTGCGCCATCAACAAGGACGGCATCGGCACCAACGGCATCGACTACAGCGACAGAGAATATTTCAAAAACGCTATGAACGGCAAGACCACCGTTACCGAGCCTATGCTTGCAAAGTCCACGGGCAAGATGGCTATTATCATCGCTGCTCCCATCTGGGACAACGGCGTTGCGGGAAAAAAGGCTGTGGGCTGCGTTTACTTCGTTCCCCATGAGGAATTTCTCAATGATATCGTAAGAGATCTGAAGGTCAGCGAAAACAGCACTGCATATGTCCTGGGAAAAGACGGCACAGTTATTGCCGATATTGACACCGAGGTGGTGGTCGCTCAGCAGAACCTTATCGCTATGGCTGAGGAGTATCCCGAATATGCGGAGCTTGCCGCTGTTCAGAAGAAGATGATCGCAGGAGAACAGGGTGCCGAGACCGTAAAAATGAACGGATTTTCAGCCATCGTGGGATATGCTCCCATAGGCGAGTCCGACGGCTGGTCTATAGGCATCTGCGCTCCCTCTATGGACTTTATCAGAGACGCTGTTATCTGTATGGGCATTGCTATATTTTTAGTTGTGGTCGCAGCTGTTATTTCCGCCATCAACTCCGCAAATATGGGCAAGAAGATAGGCGATCCCATTGCCCTCTGCACAGACAGACTGAAGCTTCTTTCCGAGGGCGATCTTTCAAGCCCCGTACCCGTGATCGATACTGCCGATGAGACCAAAGTCCTTGCAGACGCTACAGAGCGGCTCGTAGGCGATATGAACAGCATTATCGGCGATATCGGCAGAATGCTGGGTTCAATGGCAAACGGCGATTTTAATGTAAGCTCCACCTGCGGCGACGGCGTTTACAAGGGCGATTTCCACGTGCTTATCGAGTCCGTAAGCGAGATAAACCGTAAGCTCAGCCATACACTTTCTCAGATAAACACCTCCGCAGATCAGGTATCAAACGGCTCGGATCAGGTTTCGGGCGGCGCTCAGAGCCTTTCTCAGGGCGCAACGGAGCAGGCTTCCTCCATCGAAGAGCTTACCTCCACCATTCATACCATATCCGACAAGGTTTCGGACACCACCGACCACTGCATCAACGGTAAACGTCTCACAGAGGAGTCGGCAGAGTACATAGACGAGGCTTCCCAGTGCATGGGCAGACTCACCGAGGCTATGAGAGACATCTCCGAGGCTTCAAACGAGATAAGCAGGATAATCAAGGCTATCGAGGATATTGCGTTCCAGACAAATATCCTGGCGCTCAATGCAGCAGTTGAGGCGGCAAGAGCAGGCGACGCAGGCAAGGGCTTTGCCGTTGTTGCGGACGAGGTAAGGAACCTTGCCTCCAAATCCTCAGACGCCGCACAGGAGACCACTGTTCTTATCGAACGTGCTATAAGTGCCGTTGAAAACGGAACGGGCATCACCGAGCAGACCGCAAGAGCGGTTTCCGATGTGGCACAGCGCTCCGAAGCAGTTAAAAACATAGTGGCAGAGATAGCCGAAGCAAGCACCGTTCAGGCAAATATGATCGCTCAGGTCACTCAGGGCATGGAGCAGATCTCGGGCGTTGTACAGACAAACTCCGCTACTGCCGAACAAAGCGCTGCCGCTTCCGAAGAGCTTTCGGGTCAGGCACTTATCCTCAAGAAGCTGGTGAGCGGCTTTAAGCTCAGAAAATAAAATGATATCAAAAAATCCCGCAGGGCGCTCCCTGCGGGATTTTTGTGTATATAATACTAAATATAAAAATTAGTATTAGCATAACGATCAATAATTATCGCAGCTTACCTCAAAGTAGCTCTGAGGGTGATTGCATACGGGACATACCTCGGGAGCCTTTGTGCCCACAACGATATGACCGCAGTTGCGGCATTCCCATACCTTGACCTCGCTCTTTTCAAAAACAGCGGCGGTCTCAACATTTTTCAGCAGAGCACGGTAACGCTCCTCGTGGCGCTTCTCGATCTCGCCTACCATACGGAACTTCTTTGCAAGCTCGGGGAAGCCCTCCTCCTCGGCAGTCTTTGCAAAGCCCTCGTACATATCGGTCCATTCGTAATTCTCGCCGTCAGCTGCAGCTGCAAGGTTGTCGGCAGTGCTGCCGATGCCCTGAAGCTCCTTGAACCACATTTTTGCGTGCTCCTTCTCGTTGTCGGCAGTCTTGAGGAAGATAGCAGCTATCTGCTCAAAGCCCTCCTTCTTTGCCACGGAGGAGAAATATGTATACTTGTTTCTTGCCTGAGACTCGCCTGCGAATGCTGCCTCAAGATTTTTTTCGGTCTGTGTTCCTGCGTATTTTGAAGCCATATTTATGACCATCCTTTCCTTTGGAAGATACGCTTGTTGCGTTCTGCCATATTTATATGTTATATTATATATTATTTTGTTGAAAATGTCAATAGATTTGTCAAAAAAACTCCGCCCGTTTTTGAACGAGCGGAGCCGGGAAAGGGTATGAGTGATTTGGCAGAGATGCATATTTGTATCGTTACCGAGCCGTTTGCTGTCGTCCGAAGAAATTATAGAACGAGCGGCTGCAGGCTCAGCCTGCTTATTCGTATCTGAGCGCCTCGATGGGGTCGAGCTTAGCCGCACGGTTCGCGGGGTAATATCCGAAGAACACGCCTATCGCCATTGAGAAGCCCACTGCCAGGACTATGGAGCCGATAGTGGGAGAAGCCATGGTTCCCACAATAAGTCCTGCGATGTTTCCGAGCAGTATTCCGAAAAGTATTCCTATCACGCCGCCTATGAGACAGATGATGATGGACTCAATGATAAACTGCATTCTGATAGCGGAGTTGGGCGCGCCCATAGCCTTTCTTACGCCTATCTCCCTTGTTCTCTCCGTTACCGATACCAGCATTATGTTCATAACGCCGATACCGCCTACCAGAAGGGATATTCCCGCGATAACGGAGATCGCGAGCTGGAGCATTCCCATCACCTGTCCTATCATATCCATCTGTGACTGGGCTGTCATATACATTATCTCGATGGAGTCGTTGTCACGGTAATAGCTGTTGTTAAGGTAATTTGTTACCTCAGTGCAGAAGCTGTCCGCGTCAACGCCTGTTTTGGTATTGATATAGAAGTAGTAGAAGGTGTCGTCATTTACGCCCTGAAAACGGTTGAAGGTGGTGTAGGGCATATATATCTCGCCGTTCCAGTCTTCGCCCATCATATTGACCATTGCGGACATAATTCCCGAAAGCTGATACTGATATACGCCTACGATGGTAAGGTCTATCATACTGCCGTAGTTGGTCGTGACAGAAATTGTCTTGCCTATGGCGCCTCTTTCCGAGCCGAACAGCTTCCTTGCCTGCTTGTCGGAGATAACACAGGTGCTGCGGAACTGATCGCAGTCCTTTGCGGAAATGTAGCGGCCTGCGATGACCTTTGTCATACTCTGTTTGATGTATCCGGGGTTTACGCCGTAAAGGGTGATATCATATTCCTTGCGGCGGATATTCATTTTGCCCGAGGTGTTGTCCGAGTTTAATGCCACAGCGTCGATATCGTCCGCAAATCTCTGCTCAACGTCCGATATCATCTCAGCAGTGATGAAGTCCTCTATCATAATGTAGTCGCGCTGAGCGTCGTCCCTCATATTCAGCTGAAAGGCTACCAGATTGGCGCCGCCCTGGGAATTGAAGATATCAAGCACGCTGTTTTCCATAATGCTTCCAAGGGTGCTTATGGCGATGACCGAGCCGATACCGATGATTATTCCCAGCATCGTGAGAAATGCACGCATTTTGTTGGAGCGCAGTCCCGAGAATGCCAGAGCGATATTTTCAAGAAAGCCCATTATGCGTCAGCCTCCTCTCGGGGTAAATTGCGGTTTCCCGTATCACCGATGATATTTCCGTCAGAGATGGTGATAATGCGGTCGGTCTCCGCCGCAAGCTCGTTGTTATGGGTGATAAGAACAATGGTCTTGCCCTGCTCCTTGTGGAGCTTGTGGAAAAGGTCCATTACAAGGCGTCCCGTTTTGCTGTCGAGAGCGCCCGTAGGCTCATCGGCAAGGATTATGGCAGGGTCGTTAGCCATTGCTCTTGCTATGGCGATACGCTGCTTCTGACCTCCCGAAAGCTCATTCGGCATATGAGCGGCACGGTCGGACATCTCAACTATCTCAAGAAGCTCCTTTGCCCTTTCTCTGCGCTGCTTAGCGGGAATGCCGCCGTAGAGCATGGGCAGCTCGATGTTTTTGAGGGCAGAGGTCCTTGCGATAAGGTTGAAGGTCTGGAACACGAAGCCTATCTGCTTGTTTCTGATAGCCGAAAGCTCCTTGTCATTGGCTCTGGAAACGTCCACGCCGTCAAGAAAATAGCTTCCCGAGGTAGGGCGGTCAAGAGCGCCGATAATATTCATAAGAGTGGATTTACCCGAGCCGGACTGTCCCACAATGGAGACAAACTCTCCCTTGGGAACGTTGAAGGTCATACCGTGGAGTATCTCCAGCTCGTTTGGCGTGCCCACATAGAAGCTTTTAATGATATCCTTGGCGCAGATAACATATTTCGAAGCCTCCTCGGGAACTGCGGGGCTCCCGTAGCTGTAGGTGGGAGGGGTGTTGTTTTTCTTCATTGCAAGTCACCCCGCATTACTCAGCCGCAGCCGCACTCTGCACAGCCTCACCCAGAGCGCTGGTGATGATGACCATTCCGCCGTCAGTAACATCGCCTGCGTTGGAGATAAGCTCCATGCCCTCTGTAAGCTCGTCGGAGGAGATCTCCACCTCTGCGTCGCTTTCGAAGCCTGTATCAACATTTATTCTTCTTGCGGTGGCAGTGCCGTTTCCGCCCTCTATCATATCGGCAGTGTAAACATAGCTCTGACCGTCTGCGTCCTCAACTATTGCGTCATAGGTAACGGCGAAAACATTCTCTGCGCTGCCTGTTACAGCCGAGCACTTTGCTGTCATTCCGATGAGAACGCCCTTGTCCTTTGTGCCATGAATGAGGACTTCTACCTCAAAGGAAGCGGTGCCGTCGCTCTTGCCGTCTGCAGCCTTTACGCCTGTGGGAGCTATTTTGCTGATAACTCCGTCAAATTCTGCATTGCCCAGAGAGGGGATAGTAACAGTTACCTTCATATCGGGCTGTAAGGTGCTTACGTTATATTCCTTTACAGTCGCTTTCATCTGAAGATTGTCAAGGTCCTCGATAATAAACAGGGTGCCTGCCGCAGGAGAACCTTCCACCGCATTAACAGCGGTCACAGTACCGTCGCAGGGAGCCTTGATAATGCAGTCGTCAAGCTTATCCTTGAGTATCTGGAGACTGATGATCTGGGAATCGTTGGCAGAAAGCACCTTTTCTCTGTCTGCCTGAGCCTTGAGGGTGGCAAGTGTGGAGTCGGCATTTTTGAGAGCAAGCTCATAGCTTTCTCTTGCGGTGTCCACAGAGGTCTGTGCGTCCTCCACAGCCTCTTTATAGTTCTTGATGGAGGTATCGTTGCCCTCCTCGATGGACTTGAGAGTGTTCTTTGCGTTCTCATAGCTTACCTTTGCACGCTCGTAGGTGCGCTCGGCGTTCTTGAGAGCCACGGAATTTGCGGAGTCGATGTCTGCCTTTGCCTTTGTGTATGCCTCGAGAGCGTCCTCGTAGGTGTTCTCGGTGGTCTTTACATCGTATTTCGCTTCAAGCTCTGCAAGGTTTGCCTTTGCTTCACTAAGCTTCTGCTGAGCGTCCTGTACCACTGCCGCAGAAACCGATGCAGCGTCATATTCAAGCATGGAGGAGAAGTATGTATAGTTTGAAAGCGCATTTTCATAGGCTTCTCTTGCTTTTCTCAGCTCCTCGTTCTTTATGGAGCTGTAGCGGGTGTCATATTCCTTCTTAGCGTCCTCAAAAGCTTCCTTTAATGCCTTGATGTCGCTGTAATCCTCGTTTTCCTTGTCGTCCTTGGCTTCGAGGTAATCCGCCTTTGCGCAGTCAAGCTCATATTTTGCGGACTCAACGCCCTTCTGAGCGCTTACAAGCTGGCTGTCGCGGTCGCTGCCCTGTATCTCCAGCTGCTCGTCATATTTTTCCTGTGCCTTTCTGAGAGCCTCCTCCGCATTGTCAAGAGAAAGCTTGGCGTTTCTTATCTCGGGATAGGAGCCGTCGGATATCTGCGCCAGGGTCTCGTTGTAATTCTTCTCTGCGGTGCTGAGAGAATATTCGGTATTTGCATTGGTGCTGTCGAGATTGCTCTGCTGCTGGAGTATCTGATCCTGCAGGTCGCTTGAATCGAGAACGGCAAGCACGTCTCCCGCCTTGACCTTATCTCCTACCTCAACATTGATGCTTTCCACGTTGTAGCCCAGCTTAGCGCTTACCTGAGTAAAGCTCTGGCTCTCCACAAGTCCGCTTACGGAGACCTTGTTCTCGATGGTCTTTTTCTCAAGAGAGAATGTATCGGACATGGTCATTCCCGACATCATCGACGCGCTGCTTATCATCATAACGATGAATGCGGCGATAAGCGCCAGAACGGCGATAACAATAATGATCTTGATCTTCGAGCCTTTCTTGCCCGCTTTCTTTTCTTTGCTCATAATAGGTTTCCTTTCTTAAATGACATATCTTTCCGTTATATGTGCTCGCATTGCTCCCTGTCGGAAATGAGCCTTGCGGCTTCGCTTTCCGAATAACCCAGTCGCTTCATTGCACCGAGGAAGGCAGTTATCTCCTTTTCGGCAAGCTCCTCCCTGAGCTTTGAGATACGCTCGGGGTCATCGGTGATGAACCGTCCCGAAGTTCGCTTTGAATAAACTATGCCTCGGTTTTCCAGCTCGGTAAGAGCCTTCTGCATGGTGTTGGGATTGACGTTTGCCTGAGAGGCAAATTCTCTTACCGACAGAAGCCTGTCGCCGGGAGCGAGTATTCCCGATGCGATCATCTGCTCAAGCTGCCTGACTACCTGCAGATAAATGGGTGCGTCGGGCGTAAATACCCAGTGCATTACTGTCCCCCTTTGCTTGTATTATTGTCATAATACAATAATACTACATAGAGCCTATTTTTGCAATTGCCGTAATGCACAAAGTTTTTTAAAACCCTCCTCAGATTTTAGCAATATATTACATCACAAGCACAGGACTTTATTACTATATCATATCTGAATTAAAACAGGAATGGTAATAAATTAAAATCAGATTAAAAAACCATATGGGGGAGATGACGGAATTTATGACGGAATTTGGTTATTTTTTTTGCGCATATTCTGTTGACATATCGACGAAAAAGGTGTATTATTATTATTGAGTATATCTGTGCTGACGACCCGTGTCCCGAAAAGGCGGAAAGCCTCGGGTCATATATATGCCGAAAGGAGCGGGGGATACCCCGAAAGAAAATATATGTATTTCGGAAGCGTTAAATTTTTCAGACATCTTATCCTGACGGTGGTATTCGGCTGGATAGGCATTGCCACGCTGCTGGCGGTTTTCTTCGGAGTCAAGTGCCATAAGCTTGAAAACGAGGAAAAGGAGCCGATGACCATCGAGGAGCATATTTCCCGTATGACAGACGAGGGCTATACCCTCGAGGAGATAGAAGCGGTTATCCGCCGCGGAAGCAGTCTTACAGCGGAGACCGATATCCCCGCAAACGCCGAGGTCACCGTCCCCGAAGCCTCTCCCGCAAGCGAGCCTGCACCTTCGGAAACAGTTTCGGAAACCACAGCCGTATCGTCCGAAACAGCTGACCTGTCCCTGCTTTACCCCGAAATGACCGTTACCCGTTCGGGAGCTCCCGTCCGGGCGGAGCCGAGAGACGTTTTCCTCACCTTTGAGGGAGACCCATCCTCAAATATGGCAGACCTGCTCATAATCCTTGACCGCCAGAACGCAAACGCCGCATTTTTCCTTGACACTGTCGATTGCAGCGCCGATGACATGGATACGGTAAGGCTTGCGGCTTCAAGAGAAAATACCCTTGGAGTGCTTGCGGGAACGGACAGCTCCTATGCCGACGCTCAGAGCTATCTTGAGGATTTTTATGCTTTGTATAACGGCATTTCCCAGATATCGGGAACAGCTCCCGTTCTTTACCGCATACCCGAGACTGCTGAAATGACCGCAGGAACAAGACAGGAAATAATGACCGAGCTTGAAAGGCGGGGCTTTGTTTACTGCGATCACAACGTTATTTCCGATGACAGAGCGCCCGACAGCGGCTGGCAGGAGATATATGACAGAGTGACCTCCCGTGTTTTCCGCAACAAGATCGCGGAAAAGGGCAGCGTGGTGCTCCTCCACGGCGGCAGCAGCGACAAAAACACCGTCTACACCGTTGAGGACATAATTTCGGATATGACCTCTCAGGGCTACTTATTCAAGGCTTATACGGAAAATACCGTAATATAAAGAAATGACCGCTTGCGAAAGCGGTTTGTCCGAAGATCTTTGATTTTCAGACCGGATCTTGTTCTGCAGGCTTAGTCTGCAAAGCAGGACTCCAAAGAAAGGAAGATAGAAAATGAGCTTAAAGGATAACTTTAATCAGGCCGTTAAAGAAATACTGAAAAAGGACGGACTTGTAGGCGATAACCTTTCCAAAGGCTCCCGCAAAAAGACCGAGGTGGATAAATTTATGGGCGGCTCCGCCGTTCCCGGCGACTTCGGTGAAAGCCTCGCACCCGGTGCGGAGACCCCCGCCGAAAGCTACGGCACCGATTTTTCGGAAACAGCCAAGCCCTCTGCCGAGGAGTTCAGGCAGGCTGTACATAATCAGCACAGCGCCGACCCCTTCGGAGAGGATACAGTGATAAGCGAGCCTGCTCCCGCCCCCGAAACACCTTCCGAGAATTACGGCAGATTTGAATATCAGACAGCGGCGGACAGCTTTGCTCCTCCCCCGCCTCCCCCTCCGCCTGTCAGCCGTCCGAGCTACAGCGGCGGCGGATATAATCCCCCTCCCAGGACCCCTTCCGGCGGTTCGGCATTCAGAGGCGGCAGACCCCCCGAGACTCCCTATTACGAGACCGAGGAGACCACTGTTATCTCCCGCAACACACGGATAAGCGGCGATATCAGCTCCTTTGCCAACATTAACGTAGAGGGAAGCGTCCAGGGAAATATAAAGCTCACCAAGAATATTGCCGTATCGGGCAAGGTGGTTGGCAACATCGAGTGCAACAACGCTGTAATGGCAGGCGCACAGATGCAGGGAAGCATCTCCTCAAAGGGTCAGGTCCAGATAGACCACGACAGTATCCTTTTAGGCGATATCGATACCCAGTATCTTGACCTTAACGGACGTATCCAGGGAAATGTAGAGGTCGGCGGCAAGGCAGAGTTCAAGAACGACGCCATTATCGTGGGCGACATCACCGCTTCCACCATTTCCGTAATAGACGGAGCCATAATCCGCGGCTACGTCAATACAACATTTATGCAGGACAGCACATCAAACGTATTCCCCGAGGCAATCACCGTGGGAGACGCTTAATAATCTGAAAGGACTGTTTGATATATGCCCGAAAATGATATCCTTAATGTAAATCCCGACCTGATAGGCGATTTTGAGCTCCCCCCTCTGCCGAAGCGCCCCGCAAAGCTTTCGGAAGGCGTGGAAACGCTTGAGAAGGAGCCTTCGGACGGGGAAATAGACGCAGAGCTTCCTCCTCTTCCCGAAAAAACTGTGGATAATTCTCTTGACGCCATCAGTGACCGGGTGTCCTCAGACGCACTTGAAGATGCAGTTTCCGAGAATGTTCCCGATGAGCTTGACGGGATAGATACAGATGATGATTTTGAGCTTCCCCCTCTTCCCGAGGTAAAGAAGGAGGAAAAGCCTTCCGATGATGATTTCATCATTGAGGAAGAGGAGCCCGAAGATGACGGCACCGACGAAACCTTTGATTTTACCGATGATTACGACCTTCCCGAGCCTGACAAGAGCAGCCTTGTGCTGGAGGACCTTTCCGCCAGCGTGAGACCTATCCGCTCAGGCCGTGAGGAATCCGCGCGGAATATGAGAGAAGCCATCAAGATGAATGACCTTTCCATGGAGGTAGGCAGCGGACCCGTCCTTGACGATCTCAGCAACGAATACAAGGCTCCCGAGGCTCAGGCGTCTGACCTTATGGAAAAGGACAAGCTTGACGATGACCAGAAGAGGATACTCCGTCAGCGCCTTAACGAGGACCTGGGCAAGCGCCCCGAAAATTTCAACGCCCGCGCCAGCCAGAACATCGCAAACAGGCTTCTTGAGGAAAAGCGGCTCAAGATCGCAAAGAAAGGCTTTACCATCTCCATTATCCCCATAATTATGGGTCTTGCCTCCGCAGCCATATGCTTCTTCAAGCTCAATTGGGGAGATTATCAGTGGTTCCCATATGTAGCCCCCTTTATGCTCCTTGCCTCACTTATGCTGCTTATCAAATCAAAGCACGTAAAAATGCTTTCCGTGTCGATATACGGTGTCTGCGCCCTGATATACGCAGGCGTGGGACTTGTCCTGTTTACGCTCAATAACAGCATCAGCGACGGAATTGTTCATATCATCTTCGGCATTGCCGCCGTTGCGCTCAATGTAATATCCATTCTGATACTCATAAAGAATGAGGCGGTAAATACATATTACTCGGGCAATTTCAAAAAGAGATAAAAAAATCAAGCGGTTTCGGAAGTCAAATCCCGAAACCGCTTTTCTTATTCCTTTCCCACCGCATTTCTGAGCGCTCTCAGCTCCTCAGCGGTAAGCTCACGCCAAGCACCGGGCTTTAACATACCAAGCTTAACGGGGCCTATGGAAGTCCTGCGGAGCCTTACCACCTCAAGCCCCACAGCCTCGCACATACGGCGTATCTGCCTGTTTCTGCCCTCACGTATGGTAATGCGCATAACGCTTCTTTCGGGGGTGTCAAGCTCCACATTCACCGTTGCGGGCAGGGTCATTCTGCCGTCAAGTTCCACACCCTCGGTGAGGTTCACTATCTGCTCATCGGTGATCTTTGAGTGAACAGTGACGCGGTAGGTCTTGCTGATATGGCGGCTGGGGTGCATGATATCGTTGGCGAATTTGCCGTCATTGGTAAAAAGGAGCAGTCCCTCGGAATTTCGGTCAAGCCTGCCCACAGGATATACCCTGTCCTCAACGCCCTCCAGCAGCTCTGTAACGCACCGTCTGTCCAGCTCGTCTGACATGGTGGTCACATATCCGCGGGGCTTGTTGAGCATAATGTATATCTTTCTGCGCTTTTTCGAGTAGCGTACCCTTTCGCCGTTAACAATGATAACGTCCCTGTCATTGGCCTTGTCTCCAAGCTTAGCCACCTTTCCGTTCACCTTCACAAGCCCCTGAGAAATAAGCTCCTCCGCTTTTCTTCGGGAGCATATGCCGCTGTCGGACAGAATTTTCTGAAGTCTAATTTTTTCCATAGCATTTTTCCTTTTTATTTAAATAGAAGTTCCTTTACAAAATCAAGCGCCTGGGCGATAAGAGGCGGTTCATAGCCCTCTCCGCCCTTCTGAAGCAGACTTTCCGCCGAAATGAGCGGTATCTCGTCAATTACCCTGCTGCCGCTTTTCACCGTAAGAAGCCCCAGCGTCTCGCCTTCGGAAACGGGTGCGTATATCCTTTGGGGAACAGCCGCCGAGAATGTGACATCTGCGGTCTTACCGTTTATTTTCGGCAGAATAATGTCCCTTTGGGTCATAAGCGCAATGCTGTCCCTGTCACCGCCCACAGCGCAGCAGGAATAGGTTTTTGAGCCGATGTTAACGCTTTCCGTAACGCTGAAGCCGTAATCAAAAAGCCTTGCATGGTCGTTCCAGTCATCGGGAGCGTTAAGGGTCACACAGATAAGTGTAACACCGTTTCTCTCCGCCGCCGAAACAAGGCACCGCCCCGCCTCATCGGTAAATCCCGTCTTAACGCCGATACAGCCCTCATATTTGCTCAGAAGCTTGTTCGTGTTGGTGAGCCACCTGTCAAAAGGCGGGTTGCCGAACTGCAGCTTCAAAGACTTTGAGGAGCATATCTCTCTGAAATCGGGATTTCTGAGGGCATATGACGTAAGCAGAGCCATATCCGCCGCAGTGGAGTAATGGTCATCATCGTGAAGCCCCGAGGGGGTAACGAAATGGGTGGAGGTCATTCCAAGCTTAGAAGCCTTAGCGTTCATCATCTGAGCAAAGCCATCCATAGAGCCGCCCACCCTTACCGCCGCGCAGTTTGCCGCGTCATTTCCCGAGGGCAGGAGCATACCTATGCACAGGTCGCGCTTTGAAACGATGTCTCCCTCTCTCAGCCCCATAGAGGAGCCTTCCGTCCTTACAGCATCACTGTCCACCACAAATTCGGTGTCAAGGTCGCCGCTTTCAAGGGTGAGGATAGTTGACATTATCTTAGTGGTGCTTGCCATAGGGAGCCGCTCCCTTTCGCATTTGCCCCATATGACAGTCCCCGTTGAAGCCTCTATAAGAACAGCCGCCTTTGCGGAAATATCTCCCGGTGCAGGCTTTGGCTCTGCTGCTAATACCCCGGCGGAGCAGATAACAGTCATTACCGCCGCCGAAAACAGGGCGCACACCCTTTTTAATATCATTTGTTCATTCCCCCATAGCAGTTCATAATGATATATTATTATGCTCGGGAGAATGTAAAAATGTTAATCCTTGAAATCGAAATCCACGCCGTCGGTCATGCCGCTCTCTATCATTTCCTCGGGCAGCTCGATATCGTCGGTATCACGTGAATCGGCAATATCGGCGGTCTTTTTATCCCCGCCCTTGTCCTTTTTGAAAAGTCCAGCCACCTTGTTGAATACCTCGGGCACCATATTTACGATAGCGGAAGAGGTGGAAACGTCAAGATTCATCTGCATAAGCTGAACTTCGCCGTTTGAAACCACGAGGAAGCCCAGAGGAGTAACGGTGATACCTGCGCCGCTGGCACCGCCGAAAAGCTCCTTGTCGGTCTTGCTGGGAAGGTCTGAGCCGCCCCCCGCAAAGCCGTAGGAAACCTTTGAAACGGGGATAATGGTAACGCCGCCGTCAAGCTTGACAGGCTTTCCCATAATAGTGTTAGCGTCAGCCATTTCGTGGATCTTGTCCATAGAAGCGGTAATGAGTTCTTTTACCTTAGTGTCCATTATAATTATCCTTTCTTAAAAAGCTCCATAACAGGAGAGTATTTTTTCTTGTTTGAAATATATCCGAAGCCAACGGCAAAAACCGCATTTAATAGGCTTGCAGGTCTGAGACGTACTTTACATTCCCCGTCGTATCTGCTCTTATCGGCAGGTGTGTTGTAAAGGCAGCTTATATTTATGGACCGCACCGACATTCCCACGAAGCAGCGCAGGAAGGATATGGTGTCATACACCGCCGCACCTATCCTGCCGTAGGAAATGGCAGCCTTTGCGGCGTCCTCGTCAGCAGCGGCAAAATCAATGATAACATCGTCAATGCGTATCTTGCTGCCGAAGCGTTTAAGCGGCTCGGTCACAAGCTCGATAAGGAGCATGACCGAGTTTTTCTTCCGGGTAAGCTCGTCAAGCTTTGCGTTTATCCTCTCAAGAAGAGGGGGCTTTTTCTCTTTTTGTGGCTTTCCCTTTTGGGGAGAGCCTTCCTCCCCCACTGTATCTTCCTTCGGGGCAGCGTCCTCATTCGGCGTATCTTCGGGAACCTCTTCGGTGGAAATATCCTCGGAGATCATTTCTTCCTCAAGAGAAAGCTCCTCTTCCTTGGGGGGCTTGTCCTTACGCCGCTTCTTTTTTGATTTAGGCGGCTTTTCCTTTTTGGGATAAAGGCTCAGAAAAAAATATTTCACTTTAATATCAGCCTTGCCGCCGTAAAATCTGATATACGCCTCCACGGGGATATTCACCGCAAGCAGGATAATAAGTATCAGAGCGGCTATGATGATAAGCGCGGTCATTCCGTAATTTCCTCCGGGTCTGAGGGAATATCTTCCGCAGACAGATCGTCATTTTCCGTAAGCAGAGTATCAAAATCCTCCTTAACGTGTCCGGGAAGAGGGGGAAGGTCATCAATGGACTGAAGTCCGAAGCATCTAAGGAAAACGGGAGTGGTCTTATACGCGATAGGACGTCCGGGAACGTCCAGCCTGCCCGCCTCCTCAAGGAGATTTTTTTCCACCAGGGAATTAACAACGCTTGAGCTGTCTATCCCGCGTATATGCTCCACAAAGCTCTTTGTAACAGGCTGATTGTAGGCGATAATAGTAAGCACCTCCATAGCCGCAGGTGACAAAGGAGCGTTCTTTTTATTTTCCGCCGCCGCCTTAACGCAGTCGTAATACTCGGTGCGCACGGCAAGCTGATAGCAGCCGCCCAGGCGAAGAACGGTAAGGGAGCTTCTGTTTTCGGAGTAAGCGTCACTCAGCATATCCGCCAGCTGGGACAATGCGCCCTTCTCAACGCCGATAGCAGCGGAAAGTCTTTCAGGCTCCACAGGGTCGCCGCAGGCAAACAGCACAGCTTCCATAGCAGCAGCCTTATCCGTCAGCTTCATTTTCGCTCTCCTCCTTGCTGTCCGTCTCCCACTCGGAAACGGTGTTTTCGTTATAGTCAATATCCGAGGCAGTGTTGAAGGTCACCTCGGTGTTGTCATCGTTTAAAAGTATCCGCCCCGTTTTGGTAAGCTCAAGCACCGCCAGAAACGCCGCCACTCTCTCCGAGCGGTCGGTGATGCCGGAAAACATCCCCTCAAGAGAGCATTTTCCCTCTTTGTAAAGCATTTTCAGCACAGTTACTATCTTTGAGGAAACGGAAACAAATTTCTTTGAAACTATCTTTGAAAAAGCCGAAGGAGCAAGCTCTGGGGGCTTTTTCTCCCTCTTTATCTCCATGCCCCGATAAGCGTTTAAAAGCTCTGCAGGGTCATGGCTGCGGCTGTAGGTGCTGTCAACTTCGATCTCCATAGGCTTTTTGACGCTGTAAGCGTCGCCCAGATATTTTTCCCTCATAAGCTGTGCCGCCGCCTTGCACAGGGAATACTCGATAAGCCTGCCCTCAAGCTCTTTTTTGAGAGTTTCGGCTTCTTCCTTTCGGGGAAGGAGTGAAACTGTCTTGATGTAAATGAGCCTTGCCGCCATTTCCAGAAATTCCCCGGCGACCTCCATATCCTGCTCCGCCATATCGGAAATATAGGCAAGATACTGCTCCACAAGGGTCATTATGGGAATGTCGTTGATGTTCAGCTTGTGCTTTGAGATAAGGTGCAAAAGCAGGTCGAGAGGCCCCTCGAACACCTCAAGCTTGAATGAAATGCTCATACCGAAATGCCTGCCACAGAGATCATAATGTAGTCCACCCAGCGTGTAAGGAAGTCCATAATGTCAATGACCTTTCCCTGCAAAAAGCTCAGAGGAGCGTCAAGGAGACCCGAATAGAGCAGGATAATAAGTGCGATAAATATGATATTTTCATACCTCATAATGGTAAAATACCATTTTTCGGGGAGAACAGCGTTAAATATCTTAGAGCCGTCAAGAGGCGGTATGGGCAGGAAGTTGAATACCGCAAGGGAGATGTTAATAAGGGTGATGTAAAGAAAGACCATAGCCACCATCTGCATAGTGGTGTTGTCCTTAACAATGCTCAGGATACCCAGCACCTTGTAAACTATCATAGCCAGAAACGCCATAATAAAGTTGGAAGCAGGGCCTGCCAGGGAGGTAAGCACCATACCCTTTTTGGGGTTTTTGAAATTTCTGGGGTCAACGCTTACAGGCTTGCCCCAGCCAAAGCCCACAAGTATCATCATCAGAGAGCCCCAGAGGGTGAGGTGAGCGAAGGGATTAAGGGTAATGCGTCCCTGCTGCCTTCCCGTATCGTCGCCCATTTTCTCCGCCGTCCAGGCATGAGCGCACTCGTGAACGGGCACAGCCGTAAACAGCACCAGCGCCTTTATTAAATAATCAAGCACAGTTTCATTCATAGCAAATATCCTTTTTGAAAAAATAATTATATACTTTAATTATACATTATAATTCCGATAATTACAAGAGAATTTCGGAAAATAATTTAAATTCCCCGCAGCCTCTCAAAAAAGAGACCACAGGGAAATAATGTCACATCACCTTGATAAACGCACCCGGATGATCTTTTTTAACTTCAGAAAGAAACTTTTCTGCATTTTCCTTAGAGCCGAAAGCCCCCACCTGAACATAATACATTTTCTTCTTTTCTGCTGCGGCATTATCGGAGAGCGCCACACTTACCCTTTCCTTAAACGCCTTGAAATCCTCGGGGTGAGAGACATACCAAAGCGGACACCGCTTGCCCGTAACATCATAATGCCTGATAATATCATCTGCACCAAGCCCGAATTTCCTGCAAAGGTAAGCGCAAAGCTCAATAAGGCTGTCCTCGGTCGCCTTGTTGAATTTACCCGTTCCGTCGGGGTGACAGCATTCAATGCTTATGCTGTAGCCGTTAGCCTGATTTGTGCAGTAGCTCCACTCGTCCAGCGGTATACACTGGATAATCTCCCCCTCAAGCCCTATGACAAAATGAGCCGAAACATATCTTTCGTGAGTGTCCTTGAGATTTTCGAAATAATCCCTGTTATTTTTCGCCGTAGATTTGGGGTTCCCCACATAATGCACCGCAATTTTCGTAACCTTCTCAAGCCGTATCTGCGGACGGCTGTACTTGTTTGGCGTTAAAAGCATCTCAGTAATTTTCATTTCGTGTCACCCTTCCCCGTATTTCGTATCTGCTCCAGCACATCGATGAGCCTTGGCGGCAGGGGCAGCCCCAGACCTGTGCAGTTTTCGAGTATGGAAATGCCCTCATTGCCTATGTAATACATAGCAGTGACCGTCCTTGTAACATCGCCGCTGCCTAAAACGCACTTGTCAATATAGTGGGATATGCCGATAAGCAGGAGAATGCAGCCTTTTCTGACCAGCCCCCAGAACCCCACCTCCGAGGATAGCTTCTTCTGCTTCACCGCCACAGCGACCCCCGTTAAATAATCGGCGGTAATGAATAAAATGAGCGCGTACATGACCCCGTCCATACCGCCTAAAAAGCCCGATACAGCAGCAACAATGCCGCCGAAAGCAATTTTCATAAGCTCGGTAAATCTGTCCATATCACCCCTCCAGTTCTTCCTTGACCTTTGCCCGCCATCTTTCGGGCACATCACCAATGTCGAGCCTGCCCGCTCTGATAAGCTTAACATATAAAACTACCAGCTTATTCACCCCCTATTATCGCCGCAATTTCCGCAACAGCCATAGCCAGATCGTCAATAGTGATAACAGGCGGCACAGGAGCGGGAATTGTTTCGGTAACGTCTGTAATATTGCCGTCATCATTAAAAACGAAATCAAAATTCGGGTACAGCCGAATTATTTTTTCAGCCGGCCCGGAACCGTCGGGAATAACATGATCGGCGTCGCCCGTAAAATCGTCATTCGGGTGCTCCGAATTAGTGATAAAGCGTTTATCGTTATACAAAACCATAAGGATCCCCCCATCTATCATCTGAACGCGATATATTTATACGATGCTGATGCCGTAGGCGTAAATCTGAAGCCGCCCGTGATTATGGTCGGCATGAACGCTGACGATGATGTACCGCAGACAACAAATGACGGCGTAAATCCCAAATCGTTGATATCCGTTGATGTGCCCGAAGTCCCCGAAACGGTGCCCGTAACATACGGATAATTTATCAGCGTCCAGTCCGACCAGCCCGTGTGATTTCCGCGCACCCACAATCTGCGTGCCGATGTGTTCCAGTTGGCAGCGATCTCGATGCCGCGGTTGCTGTCAAACATCAGCCTTATCACGTCAACATAAGGCGTAGGTATCTCATAGTTTTCGGTATAACCTGCAGACGTTTCATAATGATAGCAGGACAGCCCCTGCGTATCCGTGCGGACAGAATTTGACCTGACCTTTATCTTGTCTGCATTGCCTCCATTAGCGGGCAGAGAGGCGGGTATCTTCCCCTTGATATATTCACCCACTGCCCTTATAGAATTTTCCGATGCATATTTCATCCGCTCACACCTCCCATACTTCATCAAGCAAAGATCTGACCTCTTCCCCGGCTATCTCACTCAGCTCCTCCGCCTTCACACATTCCGAAGCAGCAGCATTCACCAGCTCAAAAACCGCCCTGCTGCCCGCCGCACAGTCATTAGTGCTCTCAGCGGAAAGAGCGCTGTCGATCTCCACCGCCCCTTTGTCAATACGAGCAATAAGCTGCTGTAACAGAAAGAGCAGCCCCTCTCCGTCAAGCCTTGAATGTTTCTCCATACTATTCCCCCTTTAGCCCCCCGCTTTATTGAATATCTCCAGTATCTCATCATTTGTGAGCGTGTGCTCGCCCAGCTCCTCAAAGGACCTGTCCGAAGCAAGAACGACGCCGTTGATCTTCGGTTTGTTGATGAGCCTGTTGTAATCATCTGAGGAAACACCCTTCCCCGTATCCAGATGACCCGTAAGCCCCTCCGAAGCCTTCAGCAAACCCGTGACCGCCCCTGCGGAAACATACCCCGTCAGATTTTTTTCAACAATTGCCATCTTATCATCACCCCTTCGGTATCGCAGTAATATTTCCGATGACCTTCAGCCTTGTTGCAGGAATAATTGTAAATATGTTATCCCCGTCCATCACAAGTCTTATGTCAAAAACATAATTGCCGAACGGAATATTCTCCGTCTCGGAAGGGTAAATAACAATAGGCAGCCCCGCCTCGGAGCGGTCTGCAGCAGATATGGTCCTGCTTATCACCGCCCTTTCGGGGTCGTCCTCCTTTCTCAGCTCCATAAATATCCTGTCCGTGTCCGAAAGGGTGTATTCCCCTCCGTCAGAAGTCATGATACTCTCAATGCAAAGCTTCAGAGTATCGCCCCTTACCATAAGTATCTCCTCCATAAAAAACCTCCTCCTTTACTCCCCTGCATGACTTCTGCATACAGCATACAGTCCATAGACCGAATTTCTGAACTCCTCCGCACCGCCGTTAATGACATAGTTCCCTTTAAACTGATTTCCGCCGAAATCACATCTTGTGGTACCGAAGGAAGATACCCGGGTCTCAGTCTCCCCTTCAATGCACTCCGACTCATCATTCCAACTGTAAGGGGTGCGTTTCATAACATAGCTCCCTTCAATACTAAGGTCAAGGAAATCGGAGAAGCAGTTTTTCAAGGTCATACTGCCCGAAGAAATAACAATATCCGAGTATTCATATATCCAGGTAAGCCTGTCGGGAACATCAAGATTTTCATAGCTCTCATGATATTTCGGAAGGAAATTGGCATCGCAGCTTGCATATCTGAATGACCCGTCCTTATAAATACAGTAGTAAAGCGACCAGAAACTCACATAGTCGATTATCCCCCCGTGAGTCGGACCGAAGCTGAAAAACTGCATATTATCCACATCATAGGCAAGCTTCACACGGACCTCCCACCCCTCGGCAATATCGAAAGTCCAAAGGTCAGGCGTCCGTTCAAGCTTTCCGACTCTCGAGTCGGTCTCTTTCACCCTTCCGCCGCCCCCGAGAATATACCCCGCAATAAAACTCAATTGCTTTCCTCCTTTGTGAGCCTGATGTTGCTTTTCGCACCGTCCTCGCCTTCATCATAGCTCAAAGTGTAAGCCGTATTTCCGTAAACGAACCTGGTAACGGTGTCCGAAACAGCGGTAATGCTGTCAGGCATGACCCCGTCCATCATCGCCCCGTCAAATTCCGTGACCCTGTCGCCAACAGCCGAGAAAAACGAGATATCCGCCTCACCCAGATCGGTGCCGGTGTCGCCGGTAAATCCCACACCCTTTTCGGTAAGCACAGTGCTGCCGTATTTTCTGTCCGCCTCAATTCGCCTGCGAAGCTCATAACCCAAAAGGTCTGTGTAATCCGACTCGTCCTCGCAGATATCGGCAGTTTCCGCCTTTGCAAAAACCATACCCGCCCCGAAGCAGACCTCCGTCCTTACCGAAACGAGCCCGAAAATATCCCCGAAAATAAACTCCGTCAGACCGCAGGGCGCAGCGGATATGTGAGCATGAGCGCAGTAAAAGGAGCGCCATACCTTCTGTGCGGCAAGGGTCATCGCCGAGCCTGTCCGTTCATCGTCAAAGAGCTTTCCCGACAGCTTCAGCATATTTCTGAAATCAGAGCCGCTCCCTGCGGAAAACACCTGACCCGTAGCGGTGTTCTTGGCATATACCGCCGTAAAGGGACCCTTTTCCGAATGGATATATAAAGGAGCGCTTTTCTCCCTGTCCACCCCCACGCTTCCCGAAGCGGATAAGAACGGGGTAAATTTAAGCTCCTCATCATCTGAGCAGTACCATACCCCCACCCCGTTTTCCGAAAGATGGTTTAATATCTCCCTTATCTTTTTCCCGTGAATGTCCTTGTAATACAGCCGCGGAACTCCCGAAAAGCTCATGGAACAGGGCTTGAAGCCGCACTGAGATGCAATATCCCCCAGCACCTGTGAGGTGACAAAAGGCTCGTCCGCCTCCTTGTAGCTCCCGTCCCTGAAGTCATTCTCGGTCATTCTCATTCTGTCGAAGGCGCGAATTGTAACAAGCCCGCCCCGCCTTTTAATGCTGCTTATAAAATGGGGACAGAAGCTCATATCCGCCGCCCCCGAGACCGAAAGACAGACCGCCGCATTGGGATAAAAGCTCTCCGCCGTCCTCAGAGTCATAATAAGCTCGGAGCTTACGATGCCCTTGACAGGCATATTCTCGCTCTGCCTTATGAGCCGTATAGAAGCAATATCCCTGCCGTCAAAGTTGATCCCGCCAACAGTAACGGTATAATCATTCAAGCTAAAGACAGTCCTCGGGGACAAAAGCCGCATGAAGCTCAATATCCGCCGTCCAGAACCGCTCTCCTCCGAAGACCCTGTTCAGAGAAAGAGAAAGCCTTACCCATTTAAACTCCGCCTCCGTCTCCCCGGGAGCAGAGTATCTGACCCTTACGCTCTCATTTTCAAAAAGCGAGGAAAGCCCGGCCGCCGAAGCATCGTCCACATCGGAAAGCACCGCCTTCACCGTCACCTCATGCCCCGTTCTCGTACATATTTTCTCCCCGTAAATATTCACAAAGGAGCTCTCCTCGTCATAAACGGGAGCAGTCACCGCCGAATACCTGTCCGAGGTAATAAACCTGCTGACATCGATATTGCCTATTTTAAGATAAACGCCCATAAATAAACACCCCTTTCAGCTTGCTGAAAAAAATTCAGCAGGCGGAAAAAACCGCCTTGACCTTAGTGCCGTAGATATCCGAAGGAGCACAGGGCGCAGCGGAAACCAGCATATTTCCCAGAAAAACCGCACCCTCTCCGCTCATATAAACACATCTCAGCGGAACGCCGTTCTCAGCCGCAGAAAGAACAGCCGCCTGTACCCCGTCCCCCGAAACGAGCAGGAAATCAAGCCTTATCTCCGCCCGTGCGGAAACAGGCACCGCCCTGTCCCCGTCCACAAAGTCCCTGATGACCACCCTGGGGGACATATCTGCCGAAATGCCGCAAACCCCCTCAGTCACCGCCGTAAATCCATCAGCAGCGCTGTCGCCGTTTTCGGACATATCTATCCCCAGAACAAAACCGAACTCGTCAATAAACTCCCCCTTGCCAAAGCTTTTCAAAGCCTCACCGACCGTCATATCCTCACCCCCTGTAAATAACCTCAATTTCCTTTTCAATGCGGATAAACCCGTTTTCCTTCGCCTCAGTGATGACCGCGGGAAAAGGGGAGCATATCTTAATAATGCCCTCCCCGGAAAAAGCACAAAGACTTTCCGCCGCCCCGTCAGCCAGCCCGAGAAGCTCTCTCCTGCCGCCGAAGCCCGAAGCGGAGATAACAGCCTTAGTCCTGACTATCCCCCCCTCATACAGCTTTACAAAGCCGCCGTCCCCCTTCGGTATAACAGTAACATCACCTGCGCCATACGCCCCCATATCAGCGGCGCTGCAAAGTACCTCAAGGAGCTCCTCACTGCTTTTTATCCTCTTCATTTTTCCTCCTTTCCTGAGCCGTCCGTTATGATTTATACTAATCTTTAATCGTTCTGTAGACAAAGGCTGCAGGCTCAGCCCGATCCCAGTCCCAGAACAATAAACCTGAGCCTGCCGCCCAGATAATGATACTTTATCTCCGTCACCCGAAACTCCTCGCCGCGGATGATCACCGAGCAGAACCCCGCCGAAAAAGCAGCGTCCTCGGGCATACTCCTGCCGCAGTCATAAAAGATCCTGCCCCGTGAGAAAACAGCCTCGCCGTTCCTGCCCGAATTTTTCTGCCTGTATATCTCAATGCGTACTCTCCGCAGCGGAATTTCGGAAATGACCTCTCTTGTGCCGAAAATATCACCGCCGCCATAGGTCCTTAAAATGCAGCTTCCGTCAAGAAGCCTGTACGGGATATGCATCAGGCTCTCACCTCCACATCGCCTCTGAATAAATGCCCCGCCCTTTCAAGAATAGCCGCAGCTCTCGGGCAAATAGCCCCCGCATCTGCATATTCAGCGGAAATATCCCCTATCTTCACCGAAGAAAAGCCCTCATTTTCGGAAATAAACTCAGCCTGAGCGCATACCGCCCTGAAAAATTCGACCTGCTCCTCCCGTGAAAAATGATCGTTCAGTACATAACCCCCAAGGATATCAGCAGCACAGCGGATAAAGGGCATAATGACCTCTTCCTCCTCCGCCCCGCCGAAGACCGACCTGTAAAATTCATAATCGGGATATATCAAAAAGCGTCACCCCCCTTCTCCCCGAAAAATATGGACCTGTCTTCACAAGAAATGTGTGCGGATTTTCGAGCATAATTTTGTCTAAGACAAGGCAAAGATCATTAACGCAGTCTTAGGCAAAATTTGCCGAAAAGACGTGCGTATATGCTTGTGAAGACAGGTTCTGTATCAGACAGTGGCAGTGTGGCAGTAAACGCCCGCTGCCTTGTTAGCGTAAACGGAGCAGAGACCGTAGCTTCTGTAGCCGTACTTCCAGGAATCCGCATCGGGATTATTGGCAGGGCTTACAATTTTTGGCAGAGCGTGCTTTGTAAACTGAATTACCGCAGGCTTGTGAACTATCATAAAGTTGATGTTCTTACCGCCGGTCGCCTTGGAGTAGCCGCCGCCCTCTTCGCCGCTGGAAACGCCGTCATTGAGCTTGACAGCGGAGTAAAATCTTGACTGAGGCACCACAACGATACTGTCAAAGCCTGCCATAACAGCTCTTGACTTAGTGGTGTCCATATCGTCGATCATACCCTTGAGAACAGGGGTGATAAAGAGTATCCTGTCCTCGGAAGGCACCTCCGCAGCGTCCATAGCGCTTACCGCCTTTCTGATGGCAGCCGCAGCCGCCTCTCCGCTTGAAAGGTCGCCCGACTCCTTGGAAATGCCGCTTGTGCCCGCAATGGAAGCAAATCTGAAAGCGTCAAGCTCGGGAACAGCCTTAGTTCTCACAAATTCGCCTGCCAGAGCGCCGAAAGCAATGCTCTGGCTCTCCTCGTTGTCCATAGCGTCAACGGAGAACATTCTGCCTCTCTCGTAGCTGAACTTGACAGTCTGCCATGTAAGGCTCACATTGCCGTCCACATAGCCGCTGTTTCTGGAATAATCCGCAAGCCCGTCCATAGAGAGCTTAGGGATAACTATCTCGTTGGCGTTGGCGCCCTCTCTTGCAAGAGCCGCGTCAGACTCAAGCACAGCAGTCTTGGCATTTTCTCTGTAGGTCTCGTCAAGGAGAGATGCATACTTCTTAGCAAGTGTAATAGTGTTCATAAATAAAATACCTCCGTAAATTTAAAAATAAAATTGATCGATATGTGTGATTTGGGGAAAAAGCCCAAAGCTTACTCCTTCAGCCCGAAAGCCCTTCTCAGCGCAAAGCTGTCACCCTTTGACTTCTCGGCAGCAACACCGGTAGTAATGCCGCCCCCCGAAGCGGAAATTCTTCCGAAAGCAGCCCTTGCCGCCTCTTCAAAATCCACCCCGTCCTTTTCGGCGTAAAATCTGCCGAGACAGATAACGTCCTCCGTCATAGCCCCGGGCACGCCCATCTCGGCGCAAACGCATTTTGCCCTGAGATAAGCATTTTCGCTTTCTGCCGCCGCAAGCAAAGCCTCCAGCTCCGCCTCACGTGAAACGGATTTCTCGGAAGCCGCTTCATCGGGATCCGCTTCTTTAGAAGTCATTTCCTCCGAAACCTCGGGAACGACCTCCTCGGTCAAAATTTCCTCATTCATTTAAGTAAACTCCTTTCCTTTTCTATCTTCTCAAGCTCCCTCACAGCGTCCTCCTCGGAGCATTCCAGAGCCGCCATAACAGCGGAGACCCGACTGATAAGCCCCGCTTCCACGAGCCTTATGTTCCTGTCGATTATCTCGTCCCTGTCAACGGTCTGCCTGTCCGAGAAAGCTACCCTCACATTCACCTCCTCGAGGGGGAGCGCGCCGCACATCTGACCGCAGCGGATAATGCATCTCACCGCATTTTCGATAAGCTCCGCCGCCAGACAGCGGTTAGTCTGCATGGTAATTTCGGTGCGGGTCTCCATGCTCTTGACCTCAGCCGCCGTCCTAAGCCCCGCGGAGCTGTTAAATGACAGCGTGCCCGAGGACAGTCCCGCCTGGAAGCAAAGAATGTCCAGCAGCGCATTTATCGCCTCCACGTGTTCGGAAACTCTCAGCTCGCAGGTGTTGTCGGTAATTTTCAGTTCCTGCTCCTCATCGCATTTGAGCGCCTGATAGACCTCATCGTCAGCGTCAAAATACCTGCTTATCCTGCCCGTATCGGGGTCAACCACCGTCCGAATGCATGAGCTTGGCACGATTATCCTCTTTCGTCCCAGCACGAACTCCCGTGAAAAGCTGTCAAAAGCAATGTCCAGCGCCTTTAGGGTGTCTGTGCAGTTGGCAAAGCAGCTGAGCCCTAAAAGAGACCCTTCCGACAGATTGTTGTCCCCCGCAGGACGAAAATACGCAAACATAGGCACGTCCATGGACGGATATTCCGACCTTTCCGAAAGCCCGCCGAAAACCTCCTCCACAGGTATCTCGCAGGAAAGAGAACCGCCCTTCATTTCAAAAAGCCTGCGGTCAATAACAGCATGACCGCCCTTCATTCCGTGCCGCTCGAATAAGGCAAATTCCCTGCCTCCCCGAAGAAAACGACTTCCGAAAATGCCCTCACAGATGCCGCCCCGACCGCTTCCCGTGGGAATAAAATCCTCCGCGGAAATGTAATCAACAGACACCCTGCCCCCGTCAATGTAAATTTTCATAGCGCCGCCGCCTAAAGCGTAAGCCCTGCTGAAAAAAGCGGGAGCCTTTTCCCAGAAGCCATTCTCCTGCAAAATGCGCAGAGCATATTCCTGCTGCGCGGGGCTCTTGCAGAAAATATCCGCTTGACTTGAAAAGGTAAGGGACGCCAGACTGTCGCAAAGGACCTTTGCGCACCCCATCTGAGCGATTCTCCTTTCCCCCTTGCCGTAAAGCCCCGACCTTTTCACATAAGCCCAGGGCGGCTCGCCGCGGTAAATACTTCCGCACACCTCAATAACATTTCTGAAAAACTCCTCCTCAAGAGGAATTTTCGTATCGGGGAAGGCTCTCGCCGCCCCGCTGATGATATTACCCATAAAACCTCCTGTAAATTACCTTGCCGCCGCAAGAATTTCCCTCATTCTCCTCTCGGTGGAATACTCCTGAGCGTCCAGACTGTCCACATTAACGGAGCCGTCGTCCAGTCTCCTGTCCGTCCCCCCCGTCTCCCATACCGCCTCGGTGAATGCCTTGATGGTGTTCACGCACTTAGCGGCAATGCGGTACCTTCCCGAGCTCATCATCGAGGAGTAAAATCTGATGCGCTGCCCGATGTCCCCCTTTCTGGCATTGTGTATCTCAACGGGAAGACGCTCTTTCCGCGCCGCATTCTCAAGCCCCCTTATAAGGACCTGCTCAGCGCTGTCGCAGTAAACGTCCCTGAGACAGGGATAGCTTCGTAAGGCTTTTTTAATGAACCTCACAAAATCCCTCTCCAGCTCCGCAGGCGAAATTATCCCCTGCCTGTAATACTCGTCAAGAGTGATTATCCTCTTGTACCCCGCCGTGTACCCCGTCAGATTAAAAGCAGTAGCAGAGCCGTTCCCGCCGAAATCCACCCCCACGTCCGCCATAATGATGTCCGAAGCCCTGACCCTTTTTAGAATGAACCTCTCGGGAGCGTCCGCAAAGTCCCTGTAAATGACCCCCTCAGCGCATTTCCACTTGCCGAGAATGAACCTGTCATAATACACCGACCCCGCATAATCTCTTTTGAGCGCCTTAACAAAGCTCTCGGGGAGCTTGGGGTTATCGTCAATGGTAAAACGTGAAGCCCTCACCGAGCCGTTTTTCACCCCCTCGTCAATAAATTTTTTCAGCCAGTGATTTGGAGAAGCGGGATTGCAGCTGCCGTCAAAAATGGAATTAGGGCGGTCAAGCCTCGACATTATCATTCTGAAAACGTCCTCGCTCCATGTGGTCATCTCGTCCCCGTAGCAGTAGGAAAGGCTCAGTCCCTGAAGCTTGTCCGCACAGCCGCTGCGGAAAGCCCCGAAAATGAAGCAGTCCCTGCCGAAAAGCCTGACCATACCGCCGCTTTTGACCCTCCCCACCAGCTTTTCCCCGAACATCTGCCGCATAGGGTCAATGATGTTCCGTGAAACGCTGCCCTCAGTGTTGCCCACCAGAGCGATAGCCCCATTCTCATCGGCAGCAAGTATCCTGTTGGGAATGCGGTAAAAGTCCAGGAAGGTCTTGCCCGACCGCACCGCCCCCACAGAAATGTTCCACCTTTTCGGCTCATAGGTGGAAATGCGCATGACCTCCTCCTGCTTAGGAGTCAGAGACAATTCCCGGACCAAACACATCGCTCCTTTCAAATAACCCCCTCAGCTCGGCAACAGCGTCCTTCTCCGCCATATCCTCGCCGCCGTAGATCCCGTAAATGCGGCAGAGTATCTCCAGAGCCCTCAGCTTGTCGTAAAGCTTTATCTCAATGCCCTTTGTGCCTGCCTTCACTGAAGCCAGCGCCTTCCTGCAATCGGCTGAGAGCCGCCCCGTGTCGGTGAGGATAATGACCTGCTCCCCGTTCTCACCCTCTGCGATCTTTGCAAACTTGGAGAAATCGGAAAAAGCAATAGCCGCCAGCTCACCCAGCACCGCCTTTCGTGTGATCTTTCTCATAAATGTGACCCCCTTTTATCCGAACAAATCAGTATTCGTAATTGTTAAAAATAAAATCCCTGAACTCCCTGCCGTACTCTCTGAGGAAATCGAAGAGAATACTGTCGGTAACATTGCCCGAAATATTATCGGCGAAGCAGTCGAGACACATCTCGAATCTCTCCACCTCTTCGGCGGGCACCTCATCGCCGCAAACAGGGCAGAAGCATTTTTCACGTCTTGCCAACCGCAAGCCTCCTTTCTAAAACATTTGTTTGCTGTAATCATATAATAGCACATCTGTGTCAAAATGTCAAGCCTTTTTTGCAAATTTCCGAAAGTTTGTTCTATTTATATAAAAACATCTGTTCTATTTTATGCAAAATTTATAATATCCGACAACAGCAGCCCCACAATTGACATTCTCCGCAATATGTGGTATAATAATAAAATAATATCAATCCCCGAAAGGATGTAATCAACAATGAAGGATACAAGCACCTACGAATCCCCCTTCTGCACCCGATATGCAAGCAAGGAAATGCAGTATATTTTCTCCGCCGACAAGAAATTCACCACCTGGCGCCGTCTCTGGGTGGCGCTTGCAAGAGCGGAAATGAAGCTCGGGCTCCCCGTAACACAGGAGCAGGTAGACGAGCTTGAAGCAAATATCGACAATATCGACTATGAGTGCGCCGCCGAGCGAGAGAAGCTGGTGCGCCACGACGTAATGGCACACGTCTATACCTACGGACAGGCGTGCCCCAAGGCAGCGGGAATAATCCACCTGGGTGCCACCTCCTGCTATGTGGGCGACAATACCGACATCATCGTCATGAGAGACGCAATGCAGGTAATACTCAAGAAGCTCGTCACCGTTATCGCCCAGCTGTCCGACTTTGCCGAGAAGTATAAGGATATGCCCGCCCTTGCCTATACCCACCTCCAGCCCGCCCAGCTCACCACCGTTGGCAAGAGAGCCACCCTCTGGATAAACGAGCTGCTCATGGACCTTGACGAGCTTGAGTACAGGATAAAGAACCTGAAGCTTTTAGGCTCCAAGGGCACCACAGGCACCCAGGCGTCCTTCAAGGAGCTTTTCGAGGGAGATTCCTCCAAGGTCAAGGAGCTTGAGAGAATGATAGCCGAGGAAATGGGCTTTGACGCTGTAGTACCCGTTTCCGGACAGACCTATTCCAGAAAGATAGATTCCCAGATAGTAAATACTCTCGGAAATATCGCCCAGTCCGCAATGAAGTTCGCCAACGATATGAGAATACTCCAGAACTTCAAGGAAATGGAAGAGCCCTTTGAGAAAAACCAGATAGGCTCCTCCGCAATGCCCTATAAGAGAAATCCCATGCGCTGCGAGAGAATAACCGCCCTTGCAAGATACCTTATCATCGACACCCTGAACCCCGCCTTCACCTCGGGCACCCAGTGGTTCGAGAGAACTCTCGATGACTCCGCAAACAAGAGAATATCCGTAGCCGAGGGCTTCCTCGCCTGCGACGCTATCCTCAATATAATGATAAACGTCACCGCAAATCCCGTGGTATATCCCAAGGTAATACGCCAGAGAATAATGAGAGAGCTTCCCTTTATGGCATCCGAGAACATCATGATGGATGCCGT
Source organism: Huintestinicola sp. (assembly GCF_051882455.1). Classification (NCBI taxonomy): domain Bacteria; kingdom Bacillati; phylum Bacillota; class Clostridia; order Eubacteriales; family Oscillospiraceae; genus Huintestinicola; species Huintestinicola sp. The sequence goes on from NZ_JBJERV010000034.1 coordinate 42,958, forward strand.
AAAGAAGGGCGGCAACCGTCAGGAGCTTCACGAGAAGATACGCACCTATGCAATGGAAGCAGGCAAGCAGGTCAAGGAAGAGGGTCTTGAAAACGACCTTATCGAGCGTATCCTTGCCGACCCCTCCTTCGGACTCAAGCGTGAGGATATCGAAGCAGTGCTTGTTCCCGAAAACTATACGGGAAGAAGCTCCGAGCAGGTATCTGAGTTCCTTGAGGAATGCGTAAAGCCCGTGCTTGAAAAGTATAAGGACCTGACCCACGAATCAGCAGAAATAAACGTATAATAAAAATCAACATATCCGTCCTGCGGACCCGCAGGGCGGATATTTCTATAGTAAACCGTTAAGTAGAAAATTTCGTATAACTGCACAAAAAATCCCGATATAATTTTCGGAACAAAAAGGGCAAACAGCCCGTACCGCCTTAAATTGGGACTTTACAAAACCCGAAAAATGTTATATAATAAAAGTAATATTGTTATAATACAAAAAGGAAAGGGTTATGCAAATGTTCAGCGATGTAGATAAAAAATACGCCTACACAGGGGACGATCTCGGGGCAAATTACTCAAAGGACAAAACGGTGTTCAAGGTGTGGTCACCCCTTGCCAATGACGCAGCGGTACTTCTGTACAGGACCTGCACCGATGAAAAGCCCTACCGCCGTATGCCAATGGAAAAGAGCAAAAAGGGCGTGTGGGAAAAGGTGGCGCACGGAGACCTTAACGGGGTATACTACACCTATGAGATACGCCACGACGACATAGTGGAGGAGACCATCGACATCTACGCCCGCAGCGCAGGAGTAAACGGCGCCATGGGAATGGTCATAGATCTGGAGGAAACCAATCCCGCAGGCTGGCATAACTATCACCCACAGCCTATGGATTCCTATGCAGACGCAGTGATATACGAAATGCACGTCCGTGATTTTTCCATCGACAAAAGCGGCAGCTTCTGCTATAAGGGAAGATTTCTCGCCTTTGTGGAAAAAGGACTGATAAATGCCGCAGGCGACAGCATCGGCATCGACCACTTAAAGGAGCTGGGAGTGACCCACGTCCACCTTATGCCCAGCTTTGACTACCAGACCGTAGACGAATCCGAGCTCCATAAGCCCCAGTTCAACTGGGGATATGACCCGCTAAACTTCAACCTTCCCGAGGGCTCCTACTCCACCGATCCTTATGACGGACGTGCAAGAGTGGCAGAGTTCAAAAGGCTTGTCCACGCCCTCCATTGCCAGGGCATAAAGGTGGTAATGGACGTGGTGTATAATCATACCTATGCCACTGCCGACTCCCCCTTCAATAAGACCTTCCCCAAGTATTACTACCGTCTCTGCGGCGCAAACGGCGAATATTTCTCCAACGGCTCAGGCTGCGGCAACGAGGTAGCCACCGAGCGCTTTATGGTGAGAAAATTCATCATCGACAGCCTTGTCTACTGGGCGACGGAGTATAAAATAGACGGCTTCCGCTTTGACCTTATGGGACTTTACGATATAGAGACCATCAACGAAGCATACGAGCGGCTCCACGCCATAAACCCCGATATCATCATGTACGGCGAAGGCTGGACAGGAGGCGGCTCACCCCTTCCCGACGGAGCGAGATGTATGAAGCTCAACGCCCGCCACACTCCCAATGTCGCCTATTTCAGCGACGATTTCCGCGACACAGTCAAGGGCAACAACTTTGAAAACCGCAGCAAGGGCTATGTAAACGGAGCACAGGGCGTAGAGGAATACGTCAAGGAAATAATGTGCGGCAGGATCCCCCATCCCCAGATACCAAATCTTGACAAATACTCCTGGGCAGTATCCCCCTGCCAGACCGTAAACTATGTTGAAGCCCACGACAATCTGACCCTCTGGGATAAGCTTGCCTACACAAACCCCACCGACTCCATCGAGGTAAGAAAGCAGATGGATAAAATGGCAGCGGCAATGGTTTTCCTGTCCCAGGGCATACCCTTCATACAGGCAGGACAGGAGTTCCTGCGTTCAAAGCCCCTTCCCGGCGGCGCATACGACCATAACAGCTACCATTCCCCCGATATCGTCAACAGCCTCAAGTGGGACAGAAAGACGGAGTTCAAGGACGTTTTCGAGTATTACAAGGGACTTATCGAGTTCAGAAAAGCCCACACCGCCCTGAGAATGTCCACAGTGGAGGATATCGGCAGGAATATGAAATTCTTTGACCGTCTCCCCAAAAGAGTGGTAGGCTTCGGACTTTACGGCGACTGCGAGCTTGAGGAGATCGTGGTATTCCTCAATCCCTCGCCCGACACCATAACCCTTCACGCCTTCGGAGAGCTGAACGTGTACATTGACGGCGGGAGAGCAGGCAATACTCCTCTCTACACCGTAAATAACGATTATAATATAGCTCCCTATTCCGTAATGGTGCTGGGCAGACCGTACAGCGAACACAGCGAACAGGAATAAAAAAGAAAGGACGGAAATTCAAAATGAAAAGAATACTTGTCTGCGAGGACGAAGACGTTATCAGAGACTTTGTGGTCATAAACCTTAAAAGAGCAGGCTATGACGTGGTTGACGTAAACTGCGGCGAAAAGGCGCTGGAGGTATTCAACGAGGAAAACGGCAATTTCGACATTGCCCTTCTGGATATAATGATGCCGGGCATAGACGGCTTCCAGGTCTGCAAGGAGCTGAGAAAAAAGAGCAGCACCATCGGCATAATCATGCTCTCCGCCAAGACCCAGGAAATGGACAAGGTCAGCGGACTTATGCTTGGCGCAGATGATTACATAACCAAGCCCTTCTCCCCCTCTGAGCTTACAGCGCGTATCGACGCCGTTTACCGCAGGGTAAGTATGTCCTTTGTGAAGGAGGAAAAGTCCCCCATCATCACCTCGGGGCCCTTCTCCCTCAACACAAAGAGCAGAACGGTGGCGAAAAACGGCGAAAACATCGAGCTCACACAGGTGGAGTATCAGATCCTCGAATACTTCATGAACAATCAGAACACCGCCCTGGACCGCACAAGCATTTTAAATCACATCTGGGGCGACGGCTATTTCGGCGATGACAAGATAGTTGACGTAAATATCAGACGTCTCAGAATGAAGCTGGAGGACGTTCCCTCCAATCCCAAATATATTGCCACAATATGGGGCTTCGGCTATAAGTGGTGCGGCGACGGAAAAGCTGACGAGAAGAAATAAGCAGGGAGGCGGCGGCAATAAAAAGGTCAAGAGCCACCATAACCCGAAGATGGCTTGTCAACAGCTTAGGAGCGATCTTTCTCGTGCTTATGAGCGTGCTGCTGGCGTTTTCGGTGTTCATAAATTTCTACTACTACAATTCGGCAAAGCAGTATATCAGCTCAAGGCTCAATATGATCTCGGGAATGTTATCCCAGTATTATGCGGACAATCCCGCCAGCTTCACCTCCGAGGTGCGCTCCATCGTGGAAAACTGGTCGGAGAAGAATAAAATGGAGCTGATGACCGTAAGCGGCGGCGGGCAGGTGTCAATGACCTCCTCGGGATTCGCGCCCACCTTTGACGTGCTCACCCAGGATTATTACGACGCGCTTGACAGCGGCAGCTCGGGCACATTTACGGGCAGGCTCCCCTCGGGCGAAAAGGTCATAGCCATAAGCATAGTGACCCCCGATACCGCAGGAGAATTCAGTGTTATCCGCCTTGTAGCCTCCACCGAAAGAGTGGACAGGCACATCGCCGCGCTGATAATCATAGCCGCCGTAATATGCGGAGCCATACTTGCCCTGATGATGTTCTCGGGAATGTATTTTGTAAAGTCCATCGTAATCCCCGTAAGACAGCTGGGCGCCACCGCAAGACGATATGCACGGGGCGATTTCTCGGTAAGAATACCCGTGCAGTCCGACGACGAGATAGGCGAGCTCTGCGATATCGTCAACAAAATGGCGGACGAGCTTTCCCAGTCGGAGGCAATGCGAAACGAGTTCATCTCGGGCGTATCCCACGAGCTGAGAACGCCCCTGACAGCCATAAAGGGCTGGGCGGAGACCATAGGCTCAATGCCCGATGACAGCGAAACTATCGTCAAGGGAATGAGGGTCATAACCTCGGAAACGGAGCGTCTGTCACAAATGGTGGAGGAGCTTCTTGACTTCTCCCGTATGCAAAACGGCAAATTCACCCTTAACAAGGGCAACGTGGATATCCTTGCAGAGCTTGGAGACGCGGTGCTTATCTACACCGAGAAGGCGAAAAAAGAGGGCATCGAGCTTGTCTATGCCGAGCCCGAGGATCTGCCCGCGGTCTACGGCGACAGAAACAGGCTGAGACAGGTTTTCATAAACGTGATAGACAACGCCATCAAATATTCGGAAAAGGGCGGTCTTGTAACGGTGCAGGCTATCCTTGCGGACGAGAATAAGATCGAGATAGAGGTAAGCGACACAGGCTGCGGCATCTCCCCCGAGGACCTGCCAAAGATAAAGACAAAATTCTTCCGTGCAAACCACAACAAGCGCGGCTCGGGCATAGGTCTTGCGGTAGCCGACGAGATAATCACCATGCACAGCGGCACCCTCGAGGTATTCAGCGAGCAGGGAATGGGCACGACTGTGGTAATAGTGCTGCCCGTAAAGCAGGAGATGAAGAAGTAAAATGGGATTTAAAGAAGAGCTTGACAAGAAGCTTTCGGAGCTTGAAAAAGCCGAAAATATCCGCATACTCCATTGTATCGAGTCGGGGAGCAGAGCCTGGGGCTTTGAGTCACCCGACAGTGACTATGATGTGCGGTTCATATACGTGCGCCCCAAAGACTTTTATCTGCGGCTCGACAAAACACGGGACGTTATCGAGTGGCAGCTGGACGATGTCTGGGATATAAACGGCTGGGATCTGAGCAAGGCTCTGCAGCTGCTTCACAAGTCAAATCCCACAATGTTCGAGTGGAACAGCTCACCCATAGTCTACCGCACCACCGAGGAATGGCAGTCACTTAAAGGACTTATAAACGACTGCTTCTGCTCACGCCCCGGAGCGTGGCATTATCTCAGTATGGCAAAGAGAAATAACAGAGAATTTCTTCAGGGCGAGGAAGTGAGGCTCAAGAAATATTTTTATGTCCTCCGACCTATCCTTGCCTGTGAATGGATAATCGCAAAGGGCACACCGCCCCCAATGCTCTTTTCGGAGCTTACCGAAGCAATGCTTCCCGAGGAGCTGAAAGCTGCGGTAAACGACCTGCTCAGAAAGAAAATGAAAACTCCCGAGCTTGGAACAGGCAGGCGCATTGATGTGCTGAATGATTTTATAGAAAGCCGTCTTGCAGATATCGAAGCGACCGTCAGCGCTCTCCCCGACAGCGAAGCAATAGGCTGGGAGCGGCTTAATGAAGCATTTTTGAGGATAGTCGGATGATCTCCCGAAGGAGGGTACTTCATTGCACAAAATGATACACAGCGACAAGCAAAAACTTTCACGCGGCTTTGACAAGCTGATGCTTGCGGTGAATATCCCCTCACTTACGGCAGCGGCGGCGCTTTCCATAATATACCTGCTGATACTGCGCCGCACCGGGGTTCCCGATGATTTTTTCAGGCTGTACATAACCTGTTTTTTTGTGACCTGCGCCTACAGCTTCACCGTATCGGTCATAGTGGCGGTGATAGCCAATCTGCGGCTTGCAGGGCATAAGAAATACACCTATATCGAAATTCTCGGCGAGCAGATGGTCATATCCCGATACGTCCGCAGCTCCGCAGGAGAAAAGGGGCTGACCGTATACCGCAGGCTGTGGGTAATGGACCTGGGAGATGTGGAGGAGGTGACCTGCACCCGCAGCAGGGTCATAATAAAGGGCAAGGCAAGATATTTCGAAGCCCCTGCAAACTGGCTTGACTACTCCTGCACCGAAAACGGACGTGCGGAATTTGACTATCACTGGTATGACGAATACGGCGGCGAGGAAGTCACAAAAGCGTCCTTCCCCGACAGCTTTTTCTATGCGGAAAGAGTAGCCCAGCGGATAATCTTCTGCTCCGAAAAGCAGAAGCGCAGAGAAATAAGGCGCAAGGAATTCAGACAGCGTATGCTGGAGATAGCCGCCCAGCGCAGGGCAAGAAAAAAGCCCAAGGAAAGAGTTTTCCGAGGGTACGAGATAGAAAGGAAATTCTAAATTGGAATTAGTTAAACAAAGACTTGCCCACACAACCGTATAAACCGAAGAGCCGCTCCCGATGCATCACACATCGGGAGCGGCTCAAATTCTATATGTCCTTAATTCCTTGAAGCCTTAATAGCCGCCTCAAGACTTCTGAGACGTATCTTCACAGCGCCCAGATTGCTTATCTCGTCGATCTTGAGCTGAGTATAGAACTTGCCCTTTGGCTCGAGAATGGAGCGCACCTCGTCGGTGGTAACAGCGTCAATGCCGCAGCCGAAGGAAACCAGCTGTACAAGCTGCATATCGGGCTGAGTGGTAACATATTCCGCCGCACGGTAGAGCCTTGAGTGGTATGTCCACTGGTTCAGAACATGGAGTACGGGAGTCTCCGCAAGATGACAAACCGCGTCCTCGGTGACAACAGCCATTCCGAGAGATGTGATGAGCTTATGTATGCCGTGGTTTATCTCGGGGTCAACGTGGTAGGGTCTGCCGCTGAGAACGATTATGGGCATATTCTTCTTTCTCGCCTCAGCAATTATCTCTGCACCCTTTGCAATAACAGCCTCGTGGTATTCGTTAAGGGACTGCATACCTGTCTTCCATGCTTCCTTAACGTCCTTCTTGTTTAAGTTATACTTTCCGAATATCTTGCATACCGTCTGAACGATGTGCTTTTCAAGGTTAACGTCCATATAGGGATAGAGGAAATTATCCTCGTTAAGCTCGGGGATATTCGCCTTTAAAAGCTCGGGATAATACGCCACAACGGGGCAGTTGTAGTTGTTGTCCGAATGACCCTCGTCAATGTTGTAGGTCTCGCAGGGGTAGAAGATAACGTCCACCTTTTTCTCAAGCAGGTCAACGATATGACCGTGAGCAAGCTTTGCGGGATAGCAGACGGTGTCCGAGGGAATGGTGTGCTGACCCTTGAAATACAGGTCTCTGGTGCTCTCTGCGGAAAGCTCCGTCTTGAAGCCCAGCCTGTGGAAAAACGCAGTCCAGAAGGCAAGCTGGTCGTAAAAGCCCAGAACAAGGGGAATACCGATGGTTGCAATGGGCTTTTCGGGAGCGCCCTTGTCAGCAAGGCTCCGGATAAGCTGATATTTATACTGATAAAGGCAGGGCGCCTCTTCCTTTTTGGTAATTCCCGCACCCTTTTCGCAGCGGTTTCCGCTGATGAACTTGTGACCGTCGGAGAAGGTTATCATGGTGAGGGAGCATTTTGCGGTACAGCCGCCGCAGTTCAGCTGACGGGACTTGAAGGAAAATTCCGCAAGCTTTTCGGGAGAGATAAGGTCGGAGCCCAGCTTGTTTTCGGCAGCGGCAGTCTCCTTTGCGTAAAGAGCCGCGCCGAATGCGCCCATAAGTCCCGCAATGGCAGGTCTTACCACATCTCTGCCAATTTCCTGCTCAAAGGCTCTGAGAACGGCGTCGTTAAGGAAGGTGCCGCCCTGTACAACGATATTCTTTCCAAGCTCATCGGCAGAATTTGCACGTATGACCTTGTAGATAGCGTTCTTGATGATAGACGAGGACAGACCTGCGGAAATATCCTCCACCGAAGCGCCGTCCTTCTGCGCCTGCTTAACGGAGCTGTTCATAAACACGGTGCAGCGCGAGCCCAGGTCAACGGGGCGCTCCGCAAAAAGACCCAGCCGTGCAAACTCGGCAATGTCATAGCCCATAGCCTGAGCAAAGGTCTGGATAAAGGAGCCGCAGCCCGAGGAGCAGGCTTCGTTTAGCATAATGCTGTCAATAGCATGATTTTTTATCTTGAAGCACTTGATGTCCTGACCGCCGATATCGATGATGAAATCAACATCGGGGCAGAAATATGAAGCCGCCTTGTAATGGGCAACAGTCTCGACAAGACCGTAATCCACGCCAACGCCCGCCTTGATAAGGTCCTCGCCGTAGCCCGTTACCGCCGAAGCGCGGATAGCTATCCTGTCACCGATAGTGCGGTAAATTTCGCCCAGCTGAGCGGTTATTACATTAAGGGGCTGACCCTTGTTTGAAACATAATGATGATAGAGAAGCTTTCCGTCGGGAGTGATAAGCACAAGCTTTGTGGTGGTGGAGCCTGCGTCAATGCCCAGGTATGCCTCGCCCTCGTAGGTGTTTATGTCCTCGGTGGGGAGGTCGTGCCTGCCGTGACGGGCAACGAATTCGTCATACTGCGCCTGGTTTTCAAAAAGCCGTCTGCCTGTGATGATGTCGTCGTTCACCTTTGCGGCTCTCATTTTCTCCACTATCTCGGCGGCGGTGAATACCTCCTCCGACTCAGCGGCATAAAGTGCGCTGCCGTATGCCATAAAGCACTGAGCATTCTCGGGGAATACAGCGTTCTCGTCGGAAAGCTCAAGGGTGTTCACAAACGCCTTGCGAAGTCCCTTGATGAATGTGAGAGGGCCGCCCAGGAAAAGCACCTTGCCCTTTATCTCCCTGCCCTGTGCCAGACCCGAAACTGTCTGATCGACTACCGACTGGAAGATGGAAGCGGCAATGTCCTCACGTCTTGCGCCCTGATTTAAAAGGGGCTGAATGTCGGATTTTGCGAAAACTCCGCAGCGCGAAGCAATGGGATAGAGCTTCTCAGCCTTTGAAGAAAGCTCGTCCATCTCGTCAACGGTAATGCCCAGAAGTGTCGCCATCTGGTCGATAAACGCGCCTGTACCGCCTGCGCAGGAGCCGTTCATACGCTGCTCGGTGCCCCCTGTGAGGAAGATTATCTTAGCGTCCTCGCCGCCCAGCTCGATAACGCAGTCAGCGTCGGGGTAGTCCTTTTTAACGGATATGAATGCACTGTGCACCTCCTGAACGAAGGGCAGTCCTGCGGCGTTTGCAAGTCCCAGACCTGCGGAGCCTGTAATGGCAAGGTGAAACTCCGCGTCGGGGAACTCCCTGCCTATTTCAGCCACCTGCTCAGCGGCAGTCTCACGGACCTTTGAAAAGTGACGCTGATATTTTGCGTGAATTATCTTTCCGTCCTCTAAAATGACAGTTTTAACTGTTGTCGAACCGATGTCCAGACCCAGCGAATATATTTTTGACATTAGATCTTTCCTTTCTGTAAAGCTATAATTATAATATTATATAAACCCCGAATCCGATTTATTTCATTTCAACAGCCGCTTTTATCTCGGAAGCTATCTCCTCGGGAGATTTTTTTCCGTCTGCCCGTATCTGTGAATGGGCAATGTACAGAGGAACTCTCTCGTTATATATCTCCTCCAGAGACTCCTTTGTGTTCGCCATAACAATAGGACGGTTGGTGTCCCCCGAAATGCGGTCGTAGCAGGTGTCGTAGGGAACGTCTATGTAGACCACCGTTCCGTACTCGGCGGCGGTCTCTGCGTTTATCTCCTTGAGCATCGCTCCGCCTCCGCAGGCGATTATTCCCCCCGCCTTTCCAAGCTCTGCCACAGCCTGCGTCTCCATTCTCCTGAAAGCGTCCTCGCCCTTTTCGGCGAAGATCTGAGGTATGCTCATACCCGATCTTTTCTCTATGTATGCGTCCATATCCGTATATTCAAGGCTCATCATATCCGCCAGCACTCTGCCCACGGTAGTCTTTCCGCAGCCCATAAATCCGCATAAATAAATTGTCATATCAGAACTCTCCTTTTGTATCATATCTCAATGCTCTCGCCGAAATCGTCGGCGGAATATTCCTTTATTTTCTCAAATAAAGCCTCCTCAAGGCAGGAGTAGAACATCGCAAACAGCACGTCCGCAAAGCCTAAGAGGAACATATTCTTGTTGGTTATCTCCGAAAGAGCGGGAACGCTTGTGTATATGTAGGTCTTGAACCAGTCGGCGTTGTAGGGCGGGAGCCTTTTGCCCTTCCGCACAAGATACTTTATCTCCATAAAGCTCTCGGTAACGGCGTCCTTGTAATTTTCCGCTCCCTTTGCCATAACGGCGTTGTAGACCTTGTAAAGCTGGTCATCCGTCATAGGACCGCTTGCCCCTCTGAGATTTTTGAGCACGGGGATACGCACCGCAAGGCTGTACACCATCAGGGGCAGCACCTTTTCATATTCCTCCCCCAGCATCTCGCCGCAGCTTTCCTCGTCAATGCGAAGTCCCAGGGCGGTAAGGGAGTCGGTGTCGGTAATGTTATTGAGCACTATCTTGAATGCGTCCTTTATGCTTACGGTGTAAAAGCTCTCCTCGGCAATGGAGTAGATGTATTTCACCGCATTGAAAAGGCACACGCCGCCCTTGACTATCTCGTCGGCAAGCCCGTTCACAGCGGCGGCTTCATTGATAAAATCCACTTCATCATCTCCTAAAGGGTCATTCCCTTGTTATCCTTTCCCAGTTGGGGAGAGTTATCTTTTTGCCGTTGACGGTAATGTCACCGTCTGCTGCCCTGTCTCCCGAGCTGTCGCTCAGAAGCTCCTCGGACTTGTATTTTCCGTCCATCATCGCCTCGAGAACAGTGCTGTATTTCGGCGGCTCAAAGGGCTTGAAGCTCCTTTCCTCGGGAGCAGCCTCCGTTCCTGCGGGGGATATGCCCGAGTCCTCCTTCTCCTCCGCTGCCTTCACAGCCTCGTCAAACATACTGCTGAGCTCATTTCCGGGCTTATCCTCAGCCCCGGCGGGCATTGTCCCGGGATAGGACGGGGTCTCGTATATATCCTCCTTATGCCTGCGGCTCCTTCTCGACTGCTTTCTTACCGCAGTCTCCCAGTAATCCAGAAATTCCTCCATCTGGGAAATTTCCGCATTGCCCTCCCGCAGGTCACGCTTGGTGTCGGAAAGATAGCCCGACCATTCCCTGAATTCCTTCTCGGTCATAAGGGTCCCTATGCGCTTGTAGAGCATATTGTAAACACGCTGACAGCGCTTTTCAAGCTCCTTGGGTATCTCCATAGGCTCAGGCGGCTTTTCATCAAATACAACAGGCTTTTTCTCGGGCTCGCTCTTTACCTCGGGAGCAGGCTCTGCCGCTTCTTCCGTATTAACGTTTTCCACCGTCTCATTTTCCGAAGCGATATCCTCCGAAACGGGAATTTCCTCAGTAACAGGCACCTCTCCCCGCTTCATTGCCGCAATGCCCAGCTCCTCGTTTATCTGCTCTGTGCAGGTCATTCCGCTGGAATTTACCCTGTGGCAGTAGGGGGACCTTTCCTCAAGGTCACGGACGAAAAATCTTCCGCAGCGGGGGCATTTGGACATATATATCCCCTTTTGGGACATCAGCGTAAACTCAAGGTCTATCATCGCCTTGAAGCTGTCGGGAACATATACCGTCTCGGGCAGCTCGGAGACCGCTTCAAGAGCAAAGCGCATATCGTTTTCAGCCGGTCGGGGCATATCCTTCACATAGCTGAATGCGTCAAGAGCGGTCTGGTCGCGGTTGTGGTCATTAAGCGCTTTCTCGTCCCACAGCTCCGCGTCGCGGAGAACGTCCGACAGGCGGCGGAAAATGTTTTTGGACATTCGCCCCAGCATAAATACCGAGTCGGGAAGGGTCGAAGGGGTGTACATTTTCACCGAGGGCAGCTTGTCCATAGGGCAGCCCGTTTCATTTGCCGCAACGCTGAAGGCAAGGTCAAAGTATTCCATTCGCGTGCGGTAATCCTCGGGGCGGAGCATAACGTTCGAGTCGCATTCGTAGATGAATTTTATCTTTGAACGGGCGTATTCCTGCATACGGACGATATTTATCCACTGGTTTATGCCTCTGCCCGTTTTGTACTCGCTGACGCGGTTGAAGATAGCCTTTTCGTACAGGCTCTTGGGAGATATGCACCTCGCCCAAAGCTCCTCGAGACCGATCCCCTCCGAGTGGCATATATAAGCGATAATGCAGTCGAGAACAACGGAAGAAAACTCCGTAGAAGCGCACGCCTCCACATAGGGGTGACACTTCACAAGAGCGTTCATCGCCATATTTTCCATATTCTGTGATATCCTGCCTGTTTTCCTTGCGTTCCTGCCTGCCTCTATGCACTGCTCCCAGAAATATGTAAAATCGAACTCCACAAATCTGAGCAGGGCTTTAGAAAGCTCCAGCTTATGAAAGCTTTTGCTGCCTGTAACGGCAAATACCGCTGTCTCCGTATTTTCTCACCTCTTTGCCCGCGTTCTCCGCAGGCGCATAATTTAGATTATTATATCACATTTTACAACGGATTTCAACGTTTTTATTTAAATTTTAATGTGTAAAAAACTGCATTAAAAAAGCCGCTCGCCGGGAGCGGCTTTTTTGTATGGATAAGGCGCATTATGCCAATAATTTCTTCATATCCTCCTCGGGGGTGGTGATGGGAGCGATGTTATATTTTTCTGTGAGGGATCTCAGAACATTGGGGGAGATAAACGCAGGCAGCGAAGGCCCCAGAAGGATATTTTTTATGCCCAGATGAAGGAGGGTCAGCAGGATGCAGACTGCCTTCTGCTCGTACCAGGAAAGCACAATGGAAAGGGGCAGCTCGTTTACTGTGCAGCCAAAGACCTCCGCAAGGGCAGAAGCAACCTTTATGGCGCTGTATGCGTCGCTGCACTGTCCCATATCCATGATTCGGGGCAGACCGCAGATGGTGCCTGTGTCAAGGTCGTTGAAGCGGTATTTTCCGCAGGCAAGGGTGAGCACAACGGTGTCCGCAGGGGTCTGCTTTACAAATTCGGTGTAGTAATTTCGTCCCGTTTTCGCGCCGTCACAGCCGCCTACAAGGAAGAAATGCCTGATGTCGCCCGATCTGACGGCGGAAATTATCCTGTCCGCCTCAGACAGAACAGCATTGTGCCCGAAGCCCGTAATGACCCTTCCGCCCCCGTTTATGCCCGTAAAGTGCCTGTCCTCTGAGTAGCCCCCAAGCTCCAGCGCCTTTCTTATCACGGGTGAAAAATCCTTCTCCTCCCCGATATGCACTATCTCGGGATAGGACACCACCTCGGTGGTGAACACACGGTCGGAGTAGCTTTCCTTCGGCGGCATAAGACAGTTTGTGGTAAAGAGCACGGGTGCGGGGATATCCCCGAATTCCTTCTGCTGGTTCTGCCATGCCGTACCGAAATTCCCCTTTAAATGAGGATATTTTTTCAGCTCGGGATATGCGTGGGCAGGGAGCATTTCGCCGTGGGTGCAGATGTTTATGCCCATGTCCTTTGTCTGCTCAAGAAGCTGTTTAAGGTCATACAGGTCATGACCCGAGATCACGATAAAGGGTCCCTTTTCAACGGTAAGCGTCACCTCGGTGGGAACGGGGTGTCCGTAGGTATGGGTATTTGCCTTGTCAAGAAGCTCCATGCATCTGAGGTTTTTCTCGCCCGTTTCCATAACTATGGGCAGCAGCTCGTCCATTCCGAAGCTGTCCATGCCGACTGCAAAAAGTGCCTTGCAGAAAAATCTGTTCACCTCTTCATCCCGGTACCCAAGCACATTTGCATGATATGCATATGCTGCCATTCCGCGGATACCGAACAGTATCAGGGACTTGAGGGAACGGATATCCTCATCGGATGTCCACAGCTCTGACATATCATAGTCATCATTTTTTCCGCAGGGAGAACCGCAGCCGCCGCACATGGGAGCAAAACGATTTTTCTCAAGCCTTATCTCACTTGTCAGCTTTTTTATGGTATCGTTATTGAAATTAACATTGGTGACAGCCGTAAAAAGTCCCTTGATGATAAGCTCATAGGTATGTTCGGTGACCATGTCCTCATTGCCGTTCACAGCTCTTGCAAGACCGATAAGGGCACCCGTAAGCTCGTCCTGGAGCAGGGCAGTATCGGCTTTCTTGCCGCATACTCCCGACATACCTGTGCAGCCCCTGCACCCGTTGCCGACTGCCGTCTGTTCGCACTGATAACAAAACATTTTATTCATTTACGCATTACCTCTCTTTATAATTTTTCCGTCGGCGGATATGACCGCCACCTCAAGGGGAATGACCCTTCCGCTTGCCTGCAAAGCCCTCTTTGCGGCATTCTCTATCCCGCCGCAGCAGGGCACCTCCATACGGGCAACGGTCACGCTTTTTATATTATTCATTGAAAGAATTGCGGCAAGCTTGTCCCCATAGTCTCCCTCGTCAAGCTTGGGACAGCCGATAAGGGTAATACGGTCACGGATAAATTCATTGTGAAAATTTCCGTAGGCATAAGCTGTGCAGTCGGCGGCGATAAGCAGGTCTGCATTATCAAAGTAAGGCGCATTCACGGGCACAAGCTTTATCTGCACAGGCCACTGGGAAAGCCTGCTCGGGACCTTTCCGCAGGGAGCGCTCTCCCCTTCATGCTTTATTGCCCTTGAATGTGTTCCCGGGCAGCCGCAGGGCAGGACTGCACCCGCTTTTTTCTTCTTTGCCTCAAGGACAGCCGCCTCGTTATATGCGGGAGCCTCCCGCTCCTCAAAGGATATGGCATTTGCGGGGCAGGCAGGGAGACAGTCTCCCAGACCGTCGCAGTAGTCCTCCCGGGTGAGCCTTGCCTTGCCCTCTGCCATTTCGATGGCACCCTCGTGGCACGCCTTTGCGCAGAGTCCGCAGCCTGTGCATTTTTCTTCGTCTATTTTAATAATTCTTCTTATCATTCTAAACCCTCCGTTTTTTATCGAAAGCTCTTGACTTTCTGATATTATCATAATATAATTTTTAAAACAAGTCGGTTGTTTTTACAACAGAAATGAGGAAGCTATGGAGAAATATATTCCTGTTTTAAAAAACACTCAGCTCTTTTCGGGAGTTGGCGAAGAGGACATCAGAGCAATGCTGGGCTGTATGCAGGCAAGGCTTTCCGCATATAAGAAAAATGAATACGTTCTGAGACAGGGTGAGCGCATAGATAATATCATGGTGCTTGCAGAGGGCAGGCTTCATATACAGCGGGACGATCACTGGGGCAACTGCAGCATCATCAGCATTGTTGACCCCGGGGAGATGTTCGGGGAAAGCTATGCCGCTCCCGAAAGCGGCCCTGTGATGAACGATGTGATCGCGGCTGAGGACAGCGCTGTCATATTTATGGATATTAAAAAGATCATCACCGTCTGCCCCAATGCCTGCAAATTCCACTCCGCAGCGGTGCGGAACCTGTTTTTTGCCATATCCGAAAAAAACAGAAAGCTTGTCCGCAAGCTTGGGTATATGTCAAAACGCACCACCCGCGAAAAGCTTATGGCATATCTGTCCGAGGAAGCAAATCGCCGGGGCAGCAGCTCATTTTCCATTCCCTTCAACCGTCAGCAGCTGGCGGATTTTCTCTCGGTGGACAGGAGCGCCATGTCCAATGAGCTTTGCAGAATGAGGGACGAGGGACTGCTGGAATTTGAAAAGAACAGATTTAAGCTGCTTTGATAAATTTGCCCGGTACGATCGCTATTGACTAATTTGCCGAATAGAGGTAAAATATATAATATATGAAACAAAAATCAGCAGGAAAAGGAGCAAGCGACTATGAAATTTTCCGAAATGAACTACACCCGCCCCGATATGAACGAGCTGAAAGCCGCAGCCGAAAAGGCAGCAGCAGGCATCACAAACGCCCGCTCAGCCGAGGAAGCAGCCGAAGCCTACCTTGCATGGGATAAAACGGGCGGCAGCTACAACACCATGTACAGCCTTTGCTATATCCGACACACCATCAACACCGAGGACAAATTCTACAGCGATGAAAACGAGTTTTTCGACAATGCAAACCCCACCTTCACCGAGTACGGTCAGTCGGTGGCAAAGGCTCTTGCCGAAAGCAGCTTTCGTCCCGAGCTTGAGAAAAAGTTCGGCAGGGTGATGTTTATAAACACCGATATTTTCCTCAAAAGCTTCTCCCCCGAAATTATCCCCGAAATGCAGGAAGACAACAAGCTCACCACCGAGTACGAAAAGCTCATTGCCTCCGCTCAGATAGATTTTGACGGCAAGAAGCTGACACTTTCCCAGCTCACTCCCTACAAGCAGTCTCCCGACGATGATATCCGCCACAAGGCATGGGCTGCGGAAAGCGGCTTCTACAAGGAGCACGAAGCCGAGCTTGACCGCATTTATGACGACCTTGTACGGGTGAGAAACGCAGAAGCCGTAAAAATGGGCTTTGAGAATTATGTCCCTCTGGGATATCTGAATATGTGCCGCAACAGCTACACCCCGGAAGATGTGGCAAGGTTCAGGGAAGCTGTGGTAAAATATATGGTACCTGCCGCAGACAGGCTCTACAGGGAGCAGGCAGAGCGGCTGGGAGTAAGCTATCCCCTTAAATATGCGGACACACCCGTTGCCTATCGTGACGGAAATGCCGTTCCCAAGGGCAGTCCCCAGGATATCCTTGAAGCGGGCAGACGCTTTTACAGAAACCTCTCCCCTCTCACCGCCGAGTTTTTCGACTTTATGATGGATAACGAGCTTATGGACGTGCTCAGCCGCAAGGGCAAGGCGGCAGGGGGCTACTGCACAGAGCTTACCGATTTCGAGTCCCCCTTTATATTCGCCAATTTCAACGGCACACAGGGAGATGTGGAGGTCATCACCCACGAAGCGGGTCATGCCTTTGCCGCATATGTGAACCGCCACAAGCGCCCCACCGACAACCAGCTCCCCACACTTGAATCCTGCGAGATACACTCAATGACAATGGAATTTTTCGGCTGGGCAAGCGCCGAGGACTTTTTCGGTGAGGGAGCAATGAAATTCTGCCGCAAGCACCTTGAGGACGCAATCAAATTCATTCCCTACGGCACGATGGTTGACCATTTCCAGCACATCGTTTACGAAAACCCAAAAATGACACCCGAGGAGCGCATAGGCGAATGGAAAAAGCTTACGGCGATCTATATGCCCTGGATAGACCTGGACGGCAGCCCCTTCTACGGCGAGGGCAGAGCATGGCAGAGACAGACCCACATTTATGAGCGCCCCTTCTACTACATTGATTACTGCCTTGCCCAGACCGTTGCCCTGCAGTTCTGGGCAGTAATGCAGAGGGACAGAAGCGAAGCCTTTGAGCGTTATATGAAGCTTGTCCGTCTGGGCGGAGAAGAGACCTTTGACGGACTTGTTGCCGCCGCAGGACTTGACACCCCCTTCGGAGACAAGGCTCTTAAAACCGTTGCCGAAGCGGCGCAGAACTGGCTCGACAGTAATCCCATAAAATAATCATTTCCTCTATCTCAATAATATTATATCGAAAATCAATAAAAATCTCTTGACATTTGATAACAGGTATGATATTATAGAGAAAAGGAGGAATGACCTATGAATATTGTTGAAAGTTTGCTTGAAGCTGTAAATCAGCTGTTTGGGATAATCATCTCTTTAGCGATATTGTTTATCTGCTTCATTTTCCCGCTCATCATTACGGTGAAAAATATCATTCACCTTGTAAAGAGAAATGTTCCCGAAAAGAAAAAGCAGAAATGGACTGTCATCACAATGATAACGGGATTCCTGCTATGCGCATTAGATATCGCCTTAATAAGCAGCTACAAATGGGACGAGCCTGTTGTAAAAAATGATGTCAGTGAATTCACCCAGCTTCACGAACCCTTTTCCTCCGACTATGCCCTGACCCTGTTCCTGTTTGCCCTTGCGGCGGCGGTATGTATTGTGATACTGAGCCGTGGAAAGATCCTGCCGCCCCTTTCCGCAGTTTTATGCGTAAGCGGAGTGTACGGCGGAATAATTCTCAGCCTGTTCTATGTTTCTCAACTTTCGGTAAATCTGCTGAACGATGATATTATTCTCATTGCCATACCCTACCTGCTTCTGTTCCCCATAAATTATATCATCATTTCCGCAAGGGTCATACGGGAAACAATACTTCTCTACACCGCCCATTTCCGTGAAAATGACATCGAGCCGAAAAATGCCATTGACAAACATCTCAGAAAGGTCCTCGAAAAGTCCGCAGGCTGGATATGGTTCCCCATTCTTGGCATAATACCCTTGACGGGACTGCTCATAATTATCTGCATACTTTTCGGACAAGGTCCCACGGGCATTATCAAAGCCTTTACCGAGACCTCCGACTGGGCATATTCAACCATGATATCGCCGCCCCCCGTTGAGTACGAGGGACACTACCTCTGCACCGTAGCGGTAAACGGTCACGAAAAAGTGGTAAAGCCCACCCGTCTGGGAATACGCCATGGAGTAAAAATCGGCGTTAACCGACAGCTCTGCGTGGCAAACGCATTCGAGCAGCTTATCGAGGACAAAGCCCCCCGTTTCCACAAATGGGTGCGGCATGTTTACGACAAATACGGCTACCCCGTTTCAAAGCACATCACCACAAAGCTTCGCGCCGACCTTGTATATATCGCAATGAAGCCCCTTGAGTGGCTTTTCCTCCTCACCTTGTACCTTTTTGATAAAGACCCCGAGAGCCGCATAGCGGTTCAGTATACGGGCAGACACGTAAGAGAATTTACGGGGGACTGCCGATGAAAAAAATAGCCGATAAGATAAAGAATTTTGCCGCCGACAGCTCCTACAGCGCACATATCAAGAAGTGCGTGCTTTGGGTAACAGCCATATCCCTTTCAAGCGGAATGTCCTTGGGTTCATTTTTGGATGGTATTTTTCTTTCAAGATCTGATTACCCCTACAGAGCGCCTTTTGATGAGATAATTTGGCTGGTTTTCCTATTGGCATCAATAATACTTTGGATAAGATATATTATCTTTGTTTGTAAGTACCCGAATGACACAGGATACATGATAGCAGAGCTTTTGATATCACTTATCGGTTCGCTTATGCTGACAGTTGTGATCTCATTTATTTGGATTTTTGCAATTGGAATGGTACACGATATCAAAATCGCAATAGGACTGTCACACCCATAAAAATATACGAAAGGAATTTCAATAAAATTATGAACAGCATTTCAAAAAAAGCCTCCGAATACACAGACAGCGCCGTAAAGCTTCTTTCCGAACTTATAAGTTTTAAAAGCGTAATGGGTGAGCCGCAGGCAAATATGCCCTACGGCAAGGAATGTGCTGACTGTCTTGCATTTGCGGCAAAGACACTTTCGGAAGATGGCTTTAAGGTTCGCAATTTCGACAACCACGCCATAACCGCCGATTTCGGAGAAGGCGAAGCGGAGCTTGGAATTTTGTGTCACCTTGATGTTGTACCCACCGAGGGTCAGGAATGGCACTCCGACCCCTTTAAAGCGGAAATTCGTGAGGGCAGAGTTTACGGCAGAGGAGCAATTGACGACAAAGGCCCTGCCGCCGCCGTTATCACCGCAATGCGAATGATACGTGACAGCGGAGTAAAGCTGCGCAGAAATTTCCGCCTTATTCTCGGCAGCAACGAGGAAAACGGCTCTGCGGATATGGAATATTACACCCAAAAGGAAAAATTCCCGCCCATGCTTTTCACCCCCGACGGCAGCTTTCCCGTAATAAACATCGAAAAGGGAATGATACGTCTGGGCATAACGGGGGAATACTCCTCGGGAAATAAGGCTCTCCTGTCCCTTAAAGGCGGCAGCGTTGCAAATGCCGTTCCCGAAAGAGCGGAAGCGGTTGTTTCGGGCTTTGAGGCAGAGGAGATCGTTGAGATTTTCAAAGACTATGAGCTGAGCAGTATTATACTTTCGGTAGAAAATCAAGAAAATAATACTGTTCGTATAAAGGCAAAGGGCAAGGGTGCCCATGCTTCAACTCCCGAACAGGGAAAAAACGCCCTCACCGCCCTTATCACCCTGCTGTCAAAGCTCCCCTTTGACGGGGACATTTCCGAAAAGCTCATGGCAATGTCGGAGCTTTATCCCTACGGCGACAGCGCAGGAATGGGCATAGGTGTTGACTGCTCGGACGAGCTTTCGGGTGCGCTGACTCTTGTTCTGAGCCTTGCGGACTGTCATGACGGAAAAATCTCCTTTATGACCGACTGCCGCTTCCCCGTTTGCAGGCGCAGCTCGGACATTATCCCCGTAATGACCGAGAAGCTTATGCAGGCAGGACTTTCGGGCAATGCTTCACTTGTCAGCGAGCCCCACCATGCCGATGAAAACAGCGAAATGATAAAAACGCTTCTTTCCGTTTACCGTGACTCCACGGGCAAAGAGGGGAAATGCATAGCCATCGGCGGCGGCACCTATGTCCACGACACGGAAAACGGCGTTGCATTCGGCGCGGAGTGGAGCGATGAGAACAATATGCACGGCGCCGACGAATTTATCGGAATAGACGAGCTTACAAAGGACATTGAAATATACTGCGAAGCCATACTGCGGCTTTGTATGTGAAAGTGAGGGTAAATAATGGGTTCATCAGCCTCAAAATATTTTGAGATACCGAAATTTTTCGTGTTCGGAGAAAAGGGCATATTCACAGGCAGTGCCGCCGAAAAGGATATGAACTACAAGGTAGTGCCGAACTGCCCCAAGGAGGGGGACAAGACCCTGAGAGCGTATATCTGGTCGGGCAGGAACTGCATTGACAAGTCCGAGAATGTGGAAATGCGGGAATTTCCACTTTCCGAAGAAGGGCACGCCGAAATGCTTAAATGGCTTGAGGAGGAATATCTCAGCCGTGAGACCGTCCCCACCTATATTGACAGGCAGAGAGCCTACAAGGAGCTTGTCTGCGACGAATATCTCGATCTTGATGATTATCTGAACGACCCCGAGAGGATAAAGGAGAGGGTGAAGAGAGAAGAGAATGAAAAAAAGTGAGTTCAGACAGCTTTTAGCTAATGGCTGCGGCAGCGCGCTGATTTTTCTGAAAAACTGTCCATCTCCAATGGATTATGCCCGTCAGATAGAATACTGCTGCACCCACAACACCTGCTTTGATATGCAGTGCGAGGGCGACAGGGCAGATTATCTTTTCGAGGCAATTTGTCTTACGGGGCAGGAGTCCTGTTTTTTGGAAAGCATAATGCGCCGCCTTGAAAATGAGCGGAATTTAGACGACTGGGAATGTCAGCAGATGATATCCATTCTTGTGCTGTACCGGAGAAAGGGGTATTCCGGGGCGGCAGAGTTTCTTGACCGCCTTTTTGAAAGAAAGCTGAAAGAGCTTTCAACCGGAAAGATGCACCCTGACCGCTGCCGCAGAGACGGCTTTGAAAATCTCTGTACCGTCCTGTCCGATGAGGACGAAAGCTATTTCGTGAGAACGGTGAAAAACGTAGGAAAATATCTGACCGAGTATCCAAATTCGGATATGTTCAGCCTTGAATATTTTTATATGCGTTTTCTGCGTGACAAGGGTAAAGAGTATTCACGAAAGCTTCTGAAAGATGTCCCGAGGGAATATGTGAAAGCCTTTGATAATGCATTTTATGACCCCGAGCATTTTCTTTTCAGACGATACCCCAAAAACAAGCCCGAAAAGCGCCCCCGTCCCAGCTTTGACCACCTTATGGAATGTCTTAACGGCGATGAGGATATAGGAAAAAAGCAGCTGACAACAAGGCTCTTTGCCAAATCCGCCGATGAAGCTGATCTGAAAAGGCTTGCAGAGCTTATGCTGTCCGAGAAGGACGGAGAAAAGCAGCTTATTATGTTTGGAGCCTTTATTTTCAGACCCTTTCCCCTTGACAGCGGCAAGCTTTTCAGTATGTATGACAGCGGCAGCGAGGAGCTTCGTGAGAAGCTTTTCTATGTAATGTGCAAAATTTCCGATAATGAGGAGCTTGTTAAAAAATATGCGGCGAAGGAGCTTTCAAAGCTCCCCGATAATGCAGACTCGGAGCTTATGGCTGCGGCTCTGGACGCATACGTTTCAAAGGCAAAGGGAGAAGATGTAAAATATCTGCTGTCAATTCTGGAAAACGTGAATTTTGACGAATATCAGCTTCATATGCTTTACAGAGATATAGAAAAGGCTTTCAGACGCTATCCCACACGAAGGGCAAAGGAAATACTTGCGTACATATATTCCCGAATGAGCTGCACCTTTTGCAGGTATTATGTTATAAAAGCAATGTCCAAGTGCCGCTGTCTTTCGGACAGTATACTTGAAGAAGCCTGCTATGATGCAAATCCCGATACAAGGGCATATGCAAAGAAGCTTTTAGCAAGACGAAAATAAATCACCGCCGCCCGAGAATAATTTTTCTCGGGCGGCGGTCAGCGTGTCACTGAAGCCACCTCGTTGGAAAGATAGAAATAATTTTCTTGTTTTGTGGCTCGGTAACGTACGTGTTGAAGCCAAATTTATAAATTATCCGCAAGACGAATAGTCAGGGGCAAAGGGGCGTTTTCGTAAATATGAACGGGAATATCATCGTAAAAGGTGTACAGCTCGGTAACGGCGCCGTTTTCAAACCAATACACAATAACTCGGCTGTCTGTGGGGTCAACAATCCAATATTCACGAACTCCGAAGCTTTTATATAAGGAAAGCTTTTTTAAAAAATCTCTCCGCAGGGTGGAGGGAGAAAGTATCTCGATTATCCAGTCGGGGGCACCGTTATGAAACTGCCCGTCAAGCTTTTCGGGGCTGCAGGTCACAAATATATCCGGCTGGACTATGTTGCTGTCGTCAAGCTTAACGTCCGACGGTGCAGCAAACACCTCGCAGCTGCCCTTGTTTTTTCGTATATAGTCCGTTATGGCATACAAAAGCTCCCTTGATATCCGCTGATGTGTCTGACTCGGTGCAGAAAGGCAGACCGGCTTATCGGTCCGTGGGTCATATTTTTCGGCTGCTTCTCCGGGAAATATCTCGCCGCCTATCAGCTCACACCTTTCGGGCAGCTCCATTTTCAGATATTCCTCGGCTGTATATTTTTTCGTGATAGGAATTGGCATATGCGTTCACCTCCGTGTATATATTATACATCGTTTCAAAGGATTTTACAAGTAAAATTCCGAAAAATCACCGCCGCCCGAGGCTGTATCTCTCCCTCGGGCGGCGGCTTTTTCCGTTTTGTATCTTTCTTTTGTTCAGCACAAGCTTAATAATCCAGCGAAATGGTGATATCCGGCTCGTCGGTGAGCGCGGAAGTAACGGGCTGAGATTCGGTAATGGTAGTTATCTCGGGAATGGCGGTAGTCACCCACGCCGAAGAGGTCTCCTCGGTGGTCTCGGTTGCGGTGGTGGTCGTCTCGGAGGGAGCGGTGTTGTCGGGATTTACCGCAACGAAAACGGACAATACCTCACCTGCTTCAAGGTCGATATACTCGCCGGGCTCAATGCTTATCCATGCAACATAATCGTTAAGGGTGTTGTCGGTCTCGTATGCCTTTTCCTCATACTTGATGCCGCTTGCATTGAGGATATCGAAATAATCCTTCTTGCTCAGTCCGAAGAACTCGGGAACTACTACCTTTGCGGGACCCATACTTATTTTCAGAGTGACCTCGGTGCCCTTTTCGTAGTTGGAGCCTTTTTCGATGGACTGCTCGAAAATAATTCCCTTTTCGTATTCGTCGGTGTAGATATACTCGGGGATAATGGTGAGATTTTCATTAGCCGAGGAGTTTTTCACCGTATCGTAATTCTTGCCCACCAGGTCGTTCATAATGTATACCGTTGCACCGGGCTTGATGGTGGTCTGCTCGGAGGTGCCGTCGGAAACGGAGCCTGTCTCAATGACTGCAAGAGTGGGGAGAGTTGAGGGGTCTGCCGCTTCTGTCACCGATGCGGGGAGAGATGTGGTCACAGTCTCGCCGCTCTCATCGGTAATGGGCATAGTTTCGGTATCGGGAAGGGTCTCAAGGGTAGTCGCCTGTGTGATAGCATTTGTTATCTGGCTGCTGTTGTCGTCAAGGGTCATCATAAGCACAGCCATGCCCGTAAATGCCACAATACAGGTAACTACGGCTGCAATTGCAAAAACCTTGCGCCTGCTCATACGGTCGGGCTTCTTTGCAGGTCTCTGCTCGGGAGCAGGACCCTTGGTGCTGTGCTGCTTGGGGATAGAGATGGTCTGGGTCTGCGCCGCGGGACGGGGCTTATTGAACTCAGGCTCCTCAAAAAGCTGGGTAACAAGCTCTGTGACCGTCTGTATGCGAAGCTCACCCGAAAGGCTCATTCCGTTCATAATGACCTTTGAGACATTGGCGGGAATGTTGTTGTTAAGGCTCTTGGGGGGGAGCAGTGTATCATTTGCAAGGCGCTCCATGGCGTTTGTGGGAGCGGTGCCTGTGAGTATGCGGTACAGCAGGGCGCATATGCCGTAAACGTCCGTCCAGGTGCCCTGCCAGTTGCTTGAGCTGTACTGCTCGGGAGCGGCATATCCGCTGTATACCTCGGAGGCAAGCTCGGTGTTGGCGGTACGTGCGTCAGCAATGCAGAAGCCTATGAGCTTCAGCTCGCCCTTTTCGTCAACTATTATATTTTCGGGAGAAATTCCCCTGTGGACAAGTCCTGCGTTATGGATAAGGGAAAGGGTGGTGAATATGGGCGGGAACATTTTCTTGACCTCGTCCCAGGTAAGCTCACCTGCGTGCTCCTTGAGATATTTTGCCAGATTCATTCCCTCGATGTATCTGAACACCACATATCCCGTATTGTTGTCGCCGAACATATCGATGGCGGGGTTGATGTGCCCGAGAGTCCTCATTTTGGCAAGCATTTTGTTAAGCTCCACAAATTCGGACATAAACGCCTTGTACTGAGCAACGCAGTTCTGCTTTACGGCAATGACGCTGCTGTCCTTTGCACGGCTGCAAAGAGTATCGGGCATATATTCACGTATTGTGACCTTTGAAGAGGTCACGGTATCAAAGCCTATGTAGTCGGCGCCCTCGCCGTTGAAGCGCAGGAGCTTTCCTACGATGTATCTGTCATTCAGGAATGTTCCGGGAGACAGATATTCGGGCAGCGACGGAACGTCGGGTGAATATCCGCATAGGGGACATACGCCGTCTGAATCCTTCGGCTCCATACAGCCCATACAAAGTTTTAAGTTATATTCAGCCAAAGCCTGCGTCTCCCTTCGGATAAAATTCGTAAATGCGGGGGCTGTACGCACTCCCGCAATAATATAATATCAGCCTAAAACGCTCCTGTCAATGGGTTTTCCCGAATTGTCAGCCTTTTGTTTTCATCATTTAATCTTTTCCATTGTTTTTGACACCATTTTGTTTTCGCTTTGTAACCTTTGAATTTTTTTGTACACATTTCACCTGCGGTGGCGGGGGACGCCCCGCGGCGAGGTCGCGCTGTCGATTTTTACGAAACTGCTGCTTTGTTTCCGCGCCATTAGTATAATATTGACCCGATATATCCGGAATTTGCGGGGGACGCCCCGCGGCGACCTCGCGCTGTCGGTTTTTACGAAACTGCTGCTTTGTTTCCGCGCCATTAGTTGAGATATTTCCGCTCAATAAATCGGGCATTATAAATTATTCTTTTTTCTTTAAAAAAATAACAGCCCCCGTCACAAAAACAGGGGCTGTAAAGCTTCCGTTCATATCATTCCGCAGACAATTATCACCGCGGCCATCAAAAAGACCGCTGTAAATTCGATTGCCGTAAAGACCGAATGAATGATGTTCAAAGCGTTATTCTTTCCCATAGCCGACTCCTCCTTAAAAGTGTGATGATCGGTTGCATTTTCATACTTATATTATACCCCTCCGAACAGAAAAAGTCAAGGAAACACGCCGCCTGTCCGCATTTTCTCCAATTCGCACAAGCGGCGGAGAAGTTTTAGTGCATTTCGTCAAATTTTACATATAGAAAGTTGAAAATCAGACAAAATATGATATAATTGTATAAAAGATTTATTAAGGAGATATGCAGACTTGGAATATGAGTTAATTCGCAGCGGCAGAAAAACTCTTGCCCTGACCATAGATAAGTCGGGAAAGCTCATCGTCCGCGCGCCATACAAATTCCCCCAAAGCAGGATAGAGGAGTTTATCAAGGAGAAGTCCGAATGGATAGAAAAGCACTCCGCCGCCGCCTCGGAGCGCACAGAGCAGAAAAATGAGCGGCTTGCACTGCCCCCATCGGAGCTGCCCCTTTTCGGGAAGCTCTCCACCGTAAGTCACGAAAAGCCCTACGGATATATTGGCGGCTGTATACATCTGCCCGAGAATATGACCCTTGAAGCCCTTCTCCCCTACCTGAGAAAGCTTTACGGGGCTATTGCAAAGGAGACCCTTGTCCCCCGTACATATGCCGCCGCAGAGCGCATGGGCTTTGAAGTGACCGCCGTCAGGATAAACAGCGCAAAGACCCGCTGGGGAAGCTGTTCGGCGCAGAAGTCCGTAAACCTCTCCCGTATGCTCATAGCCGCCGACCCCGAGCTTATCGACTATGTCATCGTTCACGAGCTTTGTCACACCGTTCACATGGACCACTCCCCCGATTTCTGGGCGCTGGTGGGCAGGTATATACCCGACTTCAAGGAGCGGCGGGAGGCGCTGAAAGCCGTTCAGAAAACCATTTCCGAATACGGACTGGACAAGTGACGGGACTTTTTTCGTCAGAAAATAATGCCAAACTGCATACCAACCATAGAGGTATAGATGTTATAATTTATGTAATAAAGCCGCAGTTTCTGTATGATAATACGGAAAAAAAATGTGCAGCGGAAGGGTGGGGCTCAACAGGTCTTATGAAAAATAACGTTTTTAATATCCCCCTGAAAATACAAAATTCCCCTGTGGAAAATATTACGGCGGAAAGCATAAACTGCCAAGGGTCAAGACCATATCAGGAGGACAGCTTCGGCTTCTCCCCCGCTGACAAAAAAGCTGTCGAAAAATACGGCTTTATGGCAGTTCTGGGCGACGGTATGGGCGGCTTGTCGGACGGCGCGCATGCAAGCAGCACCTTCGTATCGTCTATGCTTGAGATGCACAGCTCCCGCGATATGTCGCTCCCTGTCCATATTTTTCTTAAACAGGCATTTAAGACGATCAACGGACAGTACATCGCTTCGGGAGCACAGGGCGGCACTACCGGTGCGGCGGTATTGTGTCTTTCCTCGGGGATATACTGGTGCAGCCTGGGCGACAGTCGGATATACCTTTTCAGAAACGGTATCCTCACGGCTCTGAGCGAGGACACGGACCATCTCAACAGCCTGCTTTGCCGCGTCATCAAAGGGGATATGACCGTGGAAACGGCTCTTGCAGACCCGAGAAAGGACTCCCTCCGTCAGTATATCGGTTTCAGGGGGGATATTTCTCCCGACGGTAATATCCGTCCTCTGATACCCGAAAAAGGCGACAGGCTCCTCATATGCAGCGACGGCGTATATAACGCTGTGAGCGGCGAGGTCCTTTGCGGCGCTATGTCAGTTCCCACGGGCGAAACGGCAGAAAAGCTGGAGGAAACCGTGCTGGCAGGCGGATTTGCCAATCAGGATAATTTCACTGCGCTGATACTGAGCTTCGGCTGATACAGTTTTTTCGGAATTACAAAGCTCATAGAACAAGGGTGGTCACACAAAATGATTATTGATACCGCAAAATACACCGCTCCCGGCGGCCACGAGGTTAACGAGGACAGTATACTTCTCCTTGAGGACAAGGGAGTATTTGCTGTTGCAGACGGGCTTGGGGGTCACTCAAGCGGAGAAGTTGCCTCTGCTGCCGCTGTTCGGTATATCACGGAAAATTTCAGCGGCAATTATGACGAAAAAAGCATAGCCGAGCTTCTTGAGGGAGCTAACGGCTATGTAGCGAAAAACGGTGCAGGCGGAAAAACCACCATCGCTGCCGCATTTGTCCATAATGACATATTCATTCCCGTTAATGCGGGGGACAGCAGGGTATACTATTTCAGAGACGGCAAAATTATCTTTATTTCAAAGGATCACTCGGTATGCCGCGCTTCTGTGGATATGGGAATGATAAGCTTTGAGGAGATACGGGGAAACGATGACCGAAGCCGCCTGCTGAAGGTGCTGGGAGGTGCGGAAAAGCTGGGTGCAAAATGCGCCGCTCCCATAACTATGCAGAGCGGGGACGCATTTCTCATATGCTCGGACGGCTTCTGGGAATACGTTCTGGAGGGGGAAATGGAGGCAGACCTGCTCAAATCCGAAACTCCTGAGAAGTGGCTTGAATATATGCTCAAACGGCATATACTCAGGGCGAAAAATGCGGGGGATAATTATTCCGCCGTATGCGGCTTTATCCGCGGCGATGAGGATAAGAAAGTCAGCACAGCCCCCAAAGGCTCTCTTCTGCTGCCCCTGACACTGATCTTCGCAGCGGCGGCTGCACTTGGGGCAGGTATTCTTCTTACAAACAGCAATGAGCCTGATGCGACCCTGGGAGCATCGGCGGATACGGCTTACGCTTCATCGGAAATATAATAAAAAATGACCTTCCTTGGCGCACTGCCAAAGAAGGTCTTTTTCATATCAATGTCTCCATACCCTTTTCGCTGAGCAGATCGTCCGCTTCGCATCGGGTCATGGAGCTTTTTACCGCAAACATTATTACCGAATCTCTGGGGACCCGGGGGTAAAGAGCGCCGTGGTCGGAAATTTTCAGAAGTCTCTGGGTCTCGTCCACGTCAAGCCCCATGGCAAAGCAAAGGGCAAGGATAATATTTCGGGAAGGTCTTTTGTTTTTATATCCGCTGAACAGATCGTATGCATAGGTAGCCGTTATCCCGCTTGCGGCGATAACGTCCGCTTTTTTCAGCCCCTTTTCTTCCAGCAGGCGGCAAAGCTCAGCGGACAATGAAGCTTCATTCAGAAATTCCCCGTTCCTTTCGAGATAATCGTCAATATTCTCGGTGCGCATTATCTCGTTTGCAAGCTGATCGGTACATTTCTCCGAAGCCTCACGCAGCTTTTCGATGCTTATCCGTTTCATTGTCACCACTCCTTGAAATTATGATAACATAATAGTATGATAGCATATAAAAAACGGGATTTCAAGCGCATTTCGGATATTTCGTCAAAATGCAGAAAATGGAAAATTCAGCTGTCAGCTGTAGACTTTTGGAAAAAATTATGCATACTGTTCAGAAAGCTATCCGAAAAGAAAGGAGGCAGCATTTTTCGCCGCCTCCCGCTTATTTTATATTTGGGCAAAACGGAGAAAATCGCAAATTCAGCTGTCAGCTGTAGACTTTTTCCGCTTTTTGTGCATAGGCTCAGAAGCCTGCGGTCATATTCAGAGCCTTTTCCATCTCTGCCTTGTCGGAAGCATATTCCATAGCAGTCTCGTAGGAGATAACATTTCTCTTGTAGAGTCTTACCAGGTGGTCATGGAAGGTGCACATTCCCTGACGTGCGCCTGCCTGCATTACAGACTCCATCTGAGGTATCTTGTTTGCCCTGATCTGGCTCTTGACTGCGTCTGTTCCGATAAGTATCTCAAGAGCGGCTACACGTCCCTTGCCGTCGGCGGTGGGGATAAGGGTCTGGGATACTACGCCCTGGAACATATTTGCAAGCTGTGATCTTACCTGATCGTGGGAGTGGGGAGGGCAGGCGTCGATGATACGGTCAATGGTCTGAGCGGCACCCGAGGTGTGGAGGGTGGCAAGAACGAGATGTCCCGTTTCCGCTGCGGTCATTGCCAGGGAGATGGTCTCATAGTCTCTCATCTCGCCCACGAGGATAACGTCGGGGTCCTCTCTGAGGGCGCTTCTGAGGGCGTCGCTGAAGGAGCCTACGTCACGTCCTACCTCACGCTGATGAATGGTAGCCTTATCCTGGACATATCTGTACTCCACGGGGTCCTCGATGGTTATGATATGGCAGGCACGGTGTCTGTTTATGTAGTCTACCATTGCGGAAAGAGTGGTGGATTTACCCGAGCCTGTAGGGCCTGTAACGAGGATAAGTCCGCGCTTTTTCTCCGCAAGCTCTGTGAGGACGGCGGGCATTTTAAGATCCTCGAGTGTGGGGATATTATCGTTTAAAAGTCTGATAGCGCAGGCAAGCCTTCCGCTCTGTCTGAACACGTTAACTCTCTGTCTTGCGCCGTTTTCAAGCTCGAAGCTGAAATCGATATCGTTGCCCTGAGTGAGGAGCTGCTCCTGCTCGGCGTTCAGAATGGAAAGAATGGTGCGGTTAACCACTACATCGGAAAGCTCCTTGAATTTTCTCAGCTCGCCGTTGATGCGGACAACGGTAGGCGCGCCTACTGTGAGATGGATATCGGAAGCACCCATTTCTCTGGCTTCCAGAATAAATTCTTCAAAGGTCATTTTTATCGTTCCTTTCTTACTTTATCTTGAACTGGATACCGCTGGCGGAGAGATAGACCTCATTGGACATATTTGCGATACGCTGGTTAACGTTTCCGAGCACCTCTCTGAAAACAGCCTGCTCCTTGTTTTCGGGGGTAACGGAGAAGCCTGTTTCAAGGGTAACAGTTATCATGGTTCCGTCGATCACCATTATCTTGTCATACATATCCGAAACATCGGTAATGATCTTTTTCTCCACAGCCTTCTTTGTCTCCTCGTCCATAGAGGCGATATCCGAGCACATCTCCTTCATTACCTGAGATGCATATGCGGCAAGGTTGTCGAAGATAACGAATTTGTGGTCGGTTATGACATCGGCAGGAGCTGACTTTACTCCCGTTTTGATATCCCACTCAACGTAGTTGTGCTTGTTGCCGTACTCGATACGTCCCATAGTATCGTGGTCCACCTTGTCGGCTACCGAGAGATAGAGGACGTAATCACAGGCTGCAAGATAGCTGACAGCCCATCGGGATTTGCCGCTTGCTGCGCCTCCCGTTACGAGAATTGTTTTTGACATTGACAGATCATTCCTTTCTGTTTGCTTATAAAATAGATTTTCAGTCCTTATAAACCTAACGGGGATAAGAAATTTTATCCTATCCCCATTGAAGTGCTGCCTGAGTCGGTTTTTGCTTTTTAAAAAGCAACTTTTGCTCTTTCATAAAAAAGGCAAATATTGTTTAAAAATATTATACCTTAATTTCGGAAATATGTCAAGGGATTTTATTCCAAAACTATATATCGTTTTATCTGCTCGTAATATCTGCTCTGCTGCTCTTCAAAGAACCGAAGCAGACCTTCGGTATCGCCGTTTACCTGTGCCCTGTGCAGGGCGTGATAGTATCTGAGCTTATCATCATCGGAAATAATTACGGGAATGATATTGCTGTCAAGGCACTGCTTTAAAATTATGGCACGTCCCGTCCTGCCGTTTCCGTCCTGAAAAGGGTGTATGCGCTCGTATTCGGCGTGAAACTCTGCAATATCCGAAAGTCTGCGGCTTCCGCTGTTATATTTGTCAACAAGTCCGCTTATTCTTTCGGGAATATTTTCGGGCAGCTCCGTTTCAATGTCCGAAACGTGGTTTGCCCTGTTTTTAAACTCGCCTACAGGATAGCCGTTTGCGTGATCCTCAAACACTCCCGCTTTAAGCTGATAATGAAAGGTCTTTATCAGCTCGGGGGACAAGGGCTTGTCAAGGCTTTTGATGACCTCATTGAACATTTTGAAATGACCCGTCATTTCCTCAATGTCCTTTGCTCTGAAAACAAAGCTCTCCTCGGATATTATCGTTCCCGTATCGAAAAGGGAAGCGGTCTGCTCGCTTGTCAGGGTGCTGCCCTCTATCTTGTTGGAATTATACGCCATACTTTTCTGAGTGAAAGCATAAACGCCCTTTCTGTCGCCCTTTTGAAACTCGTCTGTAAGCTGTTTTTTAAGCTGTTTAACAAAGCTTTCCATATATCCGCCCCTTTCCCGTGCAGCTTATTCCTTCCTCGGCGGAAGCGCAATAAGAAACTTTATCTTCTTTCCCTCGCTTGCAAACATTCTCTCATGCTCGGTGATGAGATTATCGGGGAGATTTTCGGCGTGAAGGTCTCTTGTAATGTAGGTTATCTCCCAGCCGCACTCTTTAAAGTATTCCACCGAATCCTCAAAAAGCTCGTCGTCATCGGTCTTGAACCGAAGCTCGCCGCCCTGCTTCAGAATGTTCCTGTACTGCTCAAGCTGTCTCGGGTGAGTCAGGCGGCGCTTGTTGTGCTTGCCCCTGTTCCAGGGGTTGCAGAAGTTTATGTAAATGCGGTCAACGGTGTCGTTTTCCGCAAAGAGCTGTGAGATGTTCACGATGTTCATTCTCAGGAGCATTATGTTGTCGTGGGTGCGCTCCACCGCTCCGAACATATTCTCAACCGTTCTCCTGCCCACAGCGAGCATATCCGCCTTGATATCGGCGGCAATGATGTTTATATCCGGATATCTGAGGGCGTGCTGAGCCGCAAAAACGCCCTTGCCGCAGCCAAGCTCAAGATACAGCGGACGGGAATTATCCGCGAATGCCTCGTGCCATCTCCCCTTCATTTCCTCGGCGTTGTCTATGTAATAGGGGCAGGCATCCAGCTCGGGGCGCGCCCACTTTTTTCTTCTTATCCTCATTTATTTTTTCCTTTCAATTTATGGTTATTCTTGCCTTTGCGGTCATTTCCGATACATCTATGGCGCAGACGCAGACACCCTCAAGGTCATTGTCCTCAAAGGCGAATTCAAGCCCCGTCTGGTGCTTCATCAGCAGGGAAAGAGCCTGCTTCTTTTCGGTATTATCGTTTATTACACGTGCCTTTCCCATTGCCATAACGCTTTTGTAATCACTGCTCCAGCCGCAGGCTTTTTCGGCGGCGGTGAGAGTCCCGCCGTTGTCGATCTCTATGAACACATTGGGATTTTGAGCGATGATATCAAGCCGCTTTCCCTCGGGCGCACAGTGGAAAAAGAACACAAAGCCCTTTTCCGTAAGCTCATAGCCGAAATTCAGTGGGGTCACATAGGGGATATTGTCAAGGCACATTCCCAGCCGCATTACCTTACATTCGCCCAGTATTTCCATAATTTTATCCGTATCGGTTATTTCACGGTCTTTTCTTCTCATTGCCTTATCCTCAGTTCCCAGAATGCCACAGCTCCGGCGGCGGCGACATTAAGCGAGTCCACCCCGTGGGACATGGGTATTTTGACGGTATAATCGCAGCTTGCGATAGTTTCCTTTGCAAGCCCGTCTCCCTCTGCGCCCAGCACTATGGCAAGGCGCTGTTCAGCCTTTAATGCGGGGTCGTCTATGCTTACGGAATTATCGCTAAGAGCCATGGCGGCAGTCCTGAAGCCCAGTTCCCTGAGCCTGTCCGTTCCGCCCTCGCTCCAGTCGGCGGGAACATTTCCTATCCTCGTCCAGGGCACCTGCAGGATAGTTCCCATACTCACTCTTACCGCCCTTCTGCAAAGGGGGTCGCAGCAGGAGGGCGTCACAAGAACGGCGTCCATATCAAGCGCTGCCGCAGAACGGAATATTGCACCTATGTTGGTGGAGTCCATTATATTTTCAAGCACGGCAATGCGCCTTGCGCCTTTGCAGATTTCCTCGGGCGGGAGAAGAACGGGTCTTTTCATTGCGCAGAGAACGCCCCTTGTAAGCTCAAAGCCCGCAAGGCTCGCCAGAACGCTTCTTTCGGCGGTATATACGGGGATATCGCCGCAGCGCTCTATTATCGCCCTGCCCTGCCCCTCGATGTGCTTGGGCTCCATAAGCAGGGAAACAGGCTCATAGCCCTCGTTCAGGGCAAGGTCTATCACCTTGGGGCTTTCGGCTATGAATATGCCCTTCTCGGGCTCAAGGCGGTTTCTCAGCTGCGCTTCGGTGAGCTTTGAGAAAACGCTTACGCCCTCCTCGGACAGGTCGGTCACGTGTATGATGTTCGGCATTTATCAAAATCTCCTTCTGAGACATTTTCTATGCTAATTATCCTTTGCTATTATACCATATCAACAATAAAATTGCAAAATATTTTATGCTAATATTTTCAAAACCTGTTGAAATGCACAAATAAATATGTTATAATTATTTCATATATATGACTATTGATGTTTGCATTGCTTTTTACGGGCTGTGCTTATGTCTGAAAGGATCTTTGAAAATATGAGCTATAAAAACGAATTTATTAAATTCATGGCGGACTGCGGAGTGCTCACCTTCGGTGATTTCACTCTCAAGAGCGGCAGAAAGGCTCCCTATTTCATCAATACGGGAAACTACAACACTGGCGCACAGCTTGCCCGTCTGGGCGGCTTCTACGCTGACTGCATAAAGGAAAACGGCATTGAAGCTGAGTGCCTTTTCGGTCCCGCATACAAGGGTATC
The DNA here is from genome assembly GCF_051882455.1 of Huintestinicola sp. Taxonomy (NCBI): domain Bacteria; kingdom Bacillati; phylum Bacillota; class Clostridia; order Eubacteriales; family Oscillospiraceae; genus Huintestinicola; species Huintestinicola sp. The sequence continues at coordinate 77,096 of NZ_JBJERV010000034.1, forward strand.
CCCCTTGCTTCCTGCGCGGCTATGGCGCTGGCTCAGAAATACGATATGGACGTGGGCTTCTGCTTTGACCGAAAGGAGGTCAAGGATCACGGCGAAGGCGGTCTTTTCGTTGGCAGACAGCCCAAGAAGGGCGAAAAGGTGGTCATCATCGAGGACGTTATGACCTCGGGCAAGGCGCTCAAAGAAGTTTATCCCAAGCTCAAGGACGCCGCTGATGTTGACATCACCGCTATGGTAATTACCGTTGACAGAATGGAAAAGGCTCTCGACACCGACCTTTCCGCCGTACAGCAGGCATATAAGGACTACGGCATAAAGGTTTATTCCATCGTTAATATAAACGACATCATCTCCGCCATTGAAGAGGGCGTTATCGGCGGACAGGAATACCTTGAAAAGATGAAGGAATACCGCAGCACCTACGGAGTATGATCAAAGCTTAAAATAAATATTTTCAGAAAGGACTGTCTTACCAATGAGCGTACGTTTAGACCTTACAACCATCGCACCCGAGCTTATGGACGCAGTTATCTACATGGATAACTCCCCCGCATATGCCGCATTCAAAGAGGAGATAGAGGCTATCCTTGCGGATTTCAACGCTACGGGACACCTTTCCTCAAGCTGGAAGGTGGACGAAAAGGAGCTTACCGCAAGATCCGAGGACACTCTTAAAAATATGCACCGCGCATATCTTATCTGGTCCTACAGCGAGGAGAAGAAGAACGGCGCAGACCCTGACTGCTGCTGCCATACAATGGGCAAGCTTTTCTTCAAGTCCCACGCCGAGGCTATCAAGGCTGTAAACGGCGGCGAGGAGACTGTTGCTCCCAAGAATGCCGTTAATGTCATAGAGGGCTTCAAGGCTCAGATAAACTCCGACCCCGCTCTCTTTGAAAGCATAAAGGATTTCTTTAAGAAATACGTTTACGGCTATTTCTTCAACTTCCTTTCCGAGGCTAAGATAATGAAGAAATACGCAGAAATGCTGGCATATCTGGGCGTAATGTCCAACAAGATACCCACAAGCGTTTCCGAGCAGCAGAAAATTCTCCCCAAGATGGCTATCCTTCTTACAAATGACCGCTTCAAGTATTTAAACGGCTTTGTTCCCAAGAGCCTTATGCTTGATATCATCTTCGACAGGATAGAGTTTGCCACCCTTTCCGAAAAGGAAACTGCTCTTGTCAAGGAGAGGATAGTTACCTTTATCACCAACAAGTACAGGACCGACAAGGAGGACGATATCGAGCTTCTGAGCGATGATGTTACCGCTTCCTTTGCTTCGGATTATTTCGCTAAGTACATAAACGTTCCCGAGTTCTGCGAGAACCTTTACCGCAAGTGCGCAAGCGGCGTGAGGACCTTCCTTGACTGCGACCGCGACGATACGGGCGATTACAGCGCAGCAAAGCTCACCGAGCTTACAAGCAATAAGTGCAACACCGATTACAACAGCTTCTACACCACCGAAAAGGCTCCCTGCAACGACACCTCTCTGGGCGGAACAGAGCTTTGCTGGAAATATCCCATCATCTTCAAGGACGCTTCCGACTACTTCTTTGCGCCCGTTTACGAAGAGCTTGTATATCCCGTTCTTGACAAGGATATTTACAAGGTCGTTCCCGAGGGAGAGATACCCTACGGCATCTTCCCCTTTGCGGACGAGGCATTCAAGACCAATGCTATCCGCACCGCTGCAGGCATTACAGATACCTCCCTTTCCGTCAGAAAGGACAGACTTGCTGTTCTCGAGCAGCTCAAGCGTCTCAGCAGCGACAGCTCCACATCTCCGAGAGACAGAAAAATGCTTATGCTTGAGCAGACCCTCTGCCTTGTTTCCGGAAACTGCAGCGAGGCTAAGTACAAGGCTCTCATTACCGAGAATGTCTTCGGCACCGACCTGTACGAGGAATATATCCGCTACAGAATGGATCTCCTTGTGAACAGCGCTCTTACCGGTCTTGAGTCCAAGAAGGTCCTGCTTGACGAGGTAAATAAGATAGGCTGATCTTCCGCTTGACCTTATAAAATAAATGCCCGATGTATCGCCTGTTGATACATCGGGCATTTTTATAGCACAAGATAAATGCAAAACGACTTAGGCTCACCGCACACCACCACATCTGTGATATCCTTTTTCCAGAAAGGTATGATATCATAAACGAAGCCATCAACGATTTTTTTGAGAAGCGGGTCAAAACGCTTTTCATAGCCGTTTTTATTGCAGCCGTGAATGATAAGGCAGAAGCCGTTACGGGAAATGTCAAGCCATTCGCTGTCATTTTCCCAGTTAAGATCTGTTATCCAGTCGTAATAGCCGTCCCAGCTGTGCCCCTTCTGACCTTCAAAAACGGGAAAACGAAAAAGCTCTCCCATAAGGTTAAGATAATCACTTTCGCTGTTTATCCTTTCATAGTCTATCTCGGCTATAAAAACTCCGTCGGGCACTGAGGTTTTTACGCCGCTGACTTCTTCCTCGCTTATGTAATATAATCCGTTTTGCATATGCTTCTCTCCTTGAAGTTTTTCATTCGGGTCAGGTCTGTTCGTCACGCTCACATACTTCCAGATATTCGCAAAGCAGTTCCGACTGAGGATTGAGACGTAAAGCCCTTTCATATTCCTGACAGTCGGGAGGTGCTTGTTCTACATTGATAACAACATTTTTCCGGCTTTCGCCAATGCCGAAAAAACCGGATATGTCAAGGCGCTTTAAGGCTTCTTCCATAGCCCACATTCGTGTGAACCATTCTCTGTCATACAATTCATCATCTGACAATTTGCCTGCCCGTTCGTCAAGTAAACTGCTTGCCTCCGAAAAAAATTCATCATATCCATAAACCGCATATGGTGAATCGGCATAATCCCATTTCCACCAGCTTTTATCTTCTTCTGTTATTTTGTTTTCAATGACAGATTTTTCATATGCTTCATATGACCAAGCCGAAATGTATGGATGAAGTCCCTCATCAAATATAAAAGCAAAATAATAGAAATTTTCTTTATGCTCTTCACGCAAAGAAGTTACAGCGTTTTTGAATGCATTTTCCAATGCTTCAATAAGCTTTTCGTTCTCCATCTGCTGCAAACGCAGGTGTAACTCTCTGATAAAATTTTCCAATACTTCGCTTCGATTTTCATCGTGCATAGCTATAGCTCTCCAAATTCAATTATGGTTTATGATATGCGTATATTATCTTATGTTATTTCAGAAAGAGGATTTTTTACTCCCCTTTAAGAAACTTTATTACCTCCGCCGCATTTGTATCCGGCTTTACCTTGGGCATAGCCTTGATGATATCGCCCTTTTCGTCAATGATGTAGCAGGTGCGGACAACGCCCATGCTCACCTTGCCGTAATTCTTCTTTTCCTGCCATACATCGTATGCCTTTATGGCTTCAAGCTCGGGGTCGGAGAGAAGTATAAAGGGCAGGGAGTATTTTTCCGCAAATTTTCCATGGGAAGCGGCGCTGTCCTTGCTTATGCCCACAACCTCTGCACCCAGAGCTTTTATTTCCTCGTAAGCCGCGCCGAATGCCGCCGCCTGCCTTGAACAGCCGGGGGTGTTGTCCTTGGGGTAAAAATACAGCACAAGCTTCTTTCCCTTGAAATCCTCAAGGGCGTATTCCTTTCCGTCCTTGTCAGTCAGTCTGAAATCGGGAGCCTTTACATTTTCTGTAAGCATAGTCATTCACCTTTCTTATTTTTAACTTTTATTCCTTGAGTGTTCCTGCCTTTGTTGGCATTATCCTCTATAAGCTTTTGTATCTCGGCTTCAGCAGCCTTCACTTCCTCGTAAAATTCCGCAGCGGACACGCGGTATGCCCCGTTTCCGAGAATTATCACCTGCTCCGCTCCGTCCGAGGTGGCAACGCGCACTCTGAAATCCTTCGCCAGCTCGTGGGACACCTTTTCGATGTACATATCCGCAGTTTCCGCCTCCTTGGTGTAGACTACGGAAATGCCGCCTGTTTTTTCCACCTCGCGGTGCTCGCCCTTGACCTTGTATGCGTCAAATACTAAAATGACCTCGCACTTTTTATATCCTCTGTAATTGCAGAGAAGCTGTATCAGCTTGCTTCGGGCAAGGTCAAGGTTATCCGCCGCCGCCTTTTTCAGCTCCTCCCAGGAGAAAATGATGTTGTAGCCGTCCACAAGGAGATAGGTGGGTCCTTTGGGCAGTGGCTTGGGCTTTGATCTTGGAGGCGGCTCGTATTCACGCCTCATCGCCGCACGGGGACTTCGGTCAATTTTCCCGTAGGTGCGCTCGAAAATCGCCATAAGCTCATCATCGTCCGCAGGAACTGACGATACCGTACGGGAAAACGCTTTTTCCGCCGCAGACTCCTCACCCTTGAAGGAAATGCCGCTTTCAAGGTGGGCATAGCTTTTCACCTCGTCCCACTTCACCCCGAAGCCTGCTCCGTGAGCGCAGAAAACGCTGTCGGCGGTGTTTTCAAGGTCGCTGTCGGGGTCATAGGCTATATTTTCTATAACTTCATCGGCATTATGACAGGGGTAATAGCCCTTGAATACGCAGGTAAGCTGCCCCTTGCCCTTGGTATAGCCCGAGACGGATGTGTGGTAATCCGCCATTTCGGAAACGGGTGCGCTGCCCTTGATGACCGTATTTTCCTCCTCGGTCTCGGGAGAGGAAAATTCCGCTCCCATCTGCTGCAGGTCGTTTATCGCCCTGCCCGTAAATTCGCGGGGTATCCGCAGAGTAAAGCTGTAAAACGGCTCAAGGAGCACGCTTTCGGCACACCGCAGTCCCATTCGCACAGCTCTGTATGCCGCCTGCCTGAAATCGCCCCCCTCGGTATGCTTCAGGTGGGCTTTTCCCGTTACAAGGGTTATTTTCATATCCGTTACGGGGGAGCCTGTGAGCACACCTATGTGGGTCTTATCGTGAAGATTTGAGAGAATTAGCCTTTGCCAGTTTCTGTCAAGTATATCCTCGGAGCAGTCGGAGCAGATGACCAGTCCGCTGCCCGGGGGAAGCGGCTCCATAAGCAGATGGACCTCCGCATAATGCCTCAGCGGCTCATAATGACCTATTCCCACAACGGGCGCTGCAATAGTCTCCCTGTAGGCTATGCTGCCGCGGTCGAAGCTGACCTCCGTGCCGAACCTCTCTTTTATCACCGCCGTAAGAATTTCCAGCTGAATTTTGCCCATAAGGCTAACCTGTATCTCACCCGAGCGGGAGTCGAAGCTTACGCGGAGAGTGGGGTCCTCTTCCTCAAGAAGGAGCATATTTTTATACATGGTGTGGACATCAGTACCCTGCGGCAGTACCAGCCTGTAGCTGAGCACGGGTGTGAGCATCGGTGAAGCGCCGTCCTTTTCTGTGCCTATCCCCTGCCCCGCATAGGTCTTTGTAAGCCCTGCGGCGGCAGCGAGAGTGCCTGCAGGAGCGGTATCGGGAGATGTGAATTTCGCTCCCGAATATATCCGAAGTGCTGTGACTTTTTCGCCGTCTATCTCGGAGCGGACTTTAAGACTGCCTCCCGTTATCTTCATATGGGTAAGGCGGAGATTGTTTTCGGTGGTTATCTTATATACCCTTGCCCCGAATTCCTCGCCGTATCCGGGTGCTTTTGCATAGGCGGATATGCCCGAGAGCAGCTCCTTTATTCCCGTCAGCTTCAGCGCAGAGCCAAAATAGCAGGGGAAAACATTCCTGCGGGAAACCGCCTCCCCGATAATTTCATCGGAAATTTCCCCCGTTTCAAGAAAGCTGTTCATCATATCCTCGTCAAGGTCCGCAAGGCTTTCGTAAAAGGGCGACCTGTCCTCTCTCGGCGTAAAATCGGTTATCCTGTCCGAAAGCTTTGCTTTAAGCTCCCTGAGCAGAAAATCCCTGCCGAGAGCAGTTATGTCCATTTTGTTCACGAAAACAAATACGGGGGTATTGTATCTTCCCAGCAGCCGCCAGATGGTCTCCGTATGGCTCTGCACCCCGTCTATGCCGCTTATCACAAGTATTGCGCAGTCAAGGACGGACAAGGCTCTTTCCGTTTCGGCGGAAAAATCCGTATGCCCGGGGGTGTCAAGGAGGGTGTATTCTGCGTCCTCAAGGCGCATTACCGCCTGCTTTGCAAAGACGGTTATGCCGCGGCTCCGCTCTATGGCGTGGGTGTCAAGAAAGGAGTCCCGTTTGTCTACCCGTCCAAGCTTCCGAAGCTCACCGCTTACATAGAGCATCGCTTCGGAAAGGGTGGTCTTTCCCGCATCCACATGGGCGGTCATTCCGATCACAAGTCGTTTCATTTCTTCATTCCTAAACAAATAGTTTTATATTATTATACCACAGCGGGAGATATTCGTCAAGCAAAAAACCGCCGCACAGAAAGCTGTGCGGCGGTTTGGAAAAATCTTATGAAATTACTTGAGAACGATGAGGTAAGGACCGCCTGCTGTTACAGTGAATGTGCAGGAACCGTCAGAAAGTACCTTTGCCTTGTCAACGCCCTTGAGGGAGTTGGAGTTGGGATCGTAGCGGTATACGACTGCAACGCAGCCTGCGCGCTTCTCGGAAAATCTTACGGTAACGCTTGCCTCGGCACCAAAGCTTGTGTAGTCATTGGAAATACCGATCTGAGCCTTGGCAACAGCATTCTTTGTAGCCTTGTTAACAAGCTTCTCGGGGATATAATCGATGTTGTACTTGGTGTAGATGATCATATCCTGTGCCTTATCAACATCCTTGCCGTTGATAGTCCACTTAACTCCGTTGTCAAGAACGCAGGTGATGCTTACATTCTTGCCGTCGAGAGCCTTGAGAACGTCCTTGGAAACAGTGGTGGCACCGTTCATATCTACCTTGATGTTATCGCCCTTGGAAGCTGCGTTGATGTACTTGATAACTGTGCTCCAGCCTGCTTTCTTCTTGTTGCCGTAGATGTAAGGCTCGCCGTCCTCTGCTACCTTGTTGGAGGTAGTTACCTTATTCTTGTTCAGAAGATCGGTGCGGAGAGCATAGTAGGGATCGATGTATCCGTAGTAGCCGTAGTAGTTGGCATATGCATTGCCGTAGTAGTTGTAGGGAACATAGGTGATATCATCGCCCAGAGCTGTTCCGCCTGCTGCCTGTGCAGCCTCGAGGGTGCCGTAGTAGGTTCCGTTGTAATAGTAATAGTAGCCCTGTGTGCTTGTGCTGCCGTAGGGAGAATAGTAGATATCAACGCCTACTGTTCCGCCTGCCTTTACAGCAGCCTCAAGTGAAGGATATGCTACTCCGTTGTAGTAGTACTTGTAGATGGAGCCTGCTGCAGCTGCATTGGGTGTATAAAGATATCCTACGGGGATAACATAGGAAGTAATGCCCTTGGAAGCAGCAAGAGCTGCGGAATAGGTGGTGTAATACTTGCCTGTGTAGGTGCTGTAGTAGTAGCCGTAAGCATAGCCGTTATAGCCATACCAGTAGTCGCCGCCCATGAATGTAACCTTTGTAGCGTCGCCCTTGGAAGCGGCAAGAGCTTCAGCATAGGTGCTGTAGTAAAGACCTGTGTAGGAGCTGTAGTAAAGGTTTGCTGTTGCATTGGGTCCTACATATGTAACATACTTAGCCTGACCGCCTGCTGCAGCGAGAGCCTCGGCATAGGTAGCATAATACTTGCCTGTAAGAGAGCAGTAGTAGCCTGTGCCGTTGTTGTAATAGTTGTTGTTGATATAATATGAGCCTACATAGATCTCAACGGGATTTGCAACGCCTGCTGCTATAGCCTGATCCTTGGTATCGTAATATTTCTTGGTAACGGGGTCATAATACTTGAGCACTGCGCTTGAGGGGATCTTTCCATAGGGAACAGCCTCATAAGCAAACGGGTTATTTCCTGCTGCAGCTGCTGCGTCCATAGGGCTGGAATAGTAAATTCCGTTGTAATAGTAATAATAATCCTGAACTGCGGAAGCGCTGAATGCCATCGCCTGTGTTGCCATCAGGAGAGCTGCGGCAGCGGCGGCAATTGACCTGGTCAGTTTCTTGCTCATTGTAAAATCTCCTTTGCATTTATAATATGTTGATTTGCTAAGAAAAACAGGTACAGATATACTGCACTTATTCTAATCCAAATACATTATATCACATATTTTCTTTGTTGCCAATAGTTTTTTAGACAAAATTTATTACAATTTGGTTACAATTTATTGTTATTATGGATATTTATGCCTTGAATAACGGTTAATTGCAGGTCAACAATATATTTATATAAATTTATATAAAAAATCCGAAAGGCTGTGCTTATATGGAACGTATCGCTTTTTTTGACACAAAGCCCTATGACAGGGAGCATTTTGACAAATTAAACAGAAGCTTTGATATCCACTATTTCGAGGACAAGCTTTCACCCGAGACCGCCGCACTTGCCGACGGGTGCAGGGCTGTATGCGCATTTGTGAATGACTGCCTTGACAGCAGGGTCATCGAAGAGCTGGTAAAAAGAGGCGTGAAGCTGCTGCTCATGCGCTGTGCGGGCTATAACAACATCGACCTGAAATACGCTTCGGGAAAGCTCACTATCCTGCGAGTCCCCGCCTATTCCCCCTATGCGGTGGCAGAGCACGCTATGGCGCTGATACTCCTCCTTAACCGCAAAATTCACAAGTCCTATCTGCGTACAAGAGACTACAATTTCAGCATAAACGGTCTCACAGGCTTCGACCTTCACGGCAAGACCGCGGGGGTCATCGGTACGGGAAAGATAGGTCAGGTTTTTATCGACATCTGCAAGGGCTTCGGTATGAGTGTGCTGGCATATGACCCGTTCCCCAATGAAAAAGCCGCTGCGGAAAAGGGCTTTGAATACACGGACAAGGACAGGCTTTTCTCCGAGAGCGATATCATTTCCCTCCATTGTCCCCTTACAAAGAACACCCGTTATATAATTGACGAGGACAGCCTGCGGAAAATGAAAAGCACTGCTTATATCGTGAACACCTCCAGAGGCAAGCTTATCGACAGCGAGGCGCTTCTCAGGGCACTGCGTGAAAAGCGCATTGCCGCCGCGGGACTTGACGTTTACGAGGAGGAGACCGATGTTTTCTACGAGGACCGCTCGGGGGACATTATCGACGACGAGACCCTTTCCCTGCTTATCTCGATGCCAAATGTGATAATAACCTCCCATCAGGCTTTTCTCACCGAAGAGGCTCTGAACGCCATTGCGCAGGTGACGCTGTCCAATGCGGAGGAGTTTTTCTCGGGGACAGAGAAGTTTACAAACGAGGTCGTTTACGGAATGTAATAGTATAGTATAAAACAGGTATGCCGCAAGGGGGCTCCCCTTTGCAGCATACCTGTTGATCTATGTGTATGAAATTATTCTGCAAGCAGCTTCTCGGCGGAGGCAAGCTTTACGCAGATGCAGAAAAGCTCCATTGCCTTGCGGAGGTCCTCAACGGGAGGATAGGAAGGCGAGAGACGGATATTTCTGTCCTCGGGGTCCTTCTTGTAGGGGAAGGTAGCTCCTGCGCCTGTGAGGACAACGCCGCCCTCCTTGCAGAGCCTTGCGACTTCCTTTGCGCAGCCGCTCAGTGTGTTTACGGAAATGAAGTAGCCGCCCTTGGGAACGTTCCAGCTGAGGATATCAAGGTCACCCAGCTTCTCGGAAAGCATCTTGATCACCATATCGAACTTGGGCGCAAGGATAGCCTTGTGCTTTTCCATATATGCCTTCAGACCCTCTGCGTCCTTGAAATAACGGACGTGACGGAGCTGATTTACCTTGTCGTAGCTGATGTTCTGCATACCCAGAAGCTTTGTTATCTGAGCGATGTTGTTCTCGGAGGCAGCCATTACCGCAACGCCTGCGCCGGGGAAGGTTATCTTTGAGGTGGAGGCAAACTCGAATATCATATCCTCATTGCCGCACTTCTTAGCCTCGTCAAAGATGTTGAGAATGCTGTCGTGGTCGTCCTTGAGGTGGTGTATGCAGTATGCGTTGTCCCAGAAGATACGGAAATCCTCTGCGGCGGGCTTTAATGCGGCAAAGCGCTTAACGGTCTCATCGGAATAGGTGTAGCCGTCGGGGTTTGAGTACATGGGAACGCACCAGATGCCCTTGATCTCGGGGTCGGAAGAAACCAGCTTCTCAACCATATCCATATCGGGGCCTGCGGGGGTCATGGGAACGTTTATCATCTCAACGCCGAAGGTCTCGGTGATGGAGAAGTGGCGGTCATAGCCGGGAACGGGGCATAAAAATTTGACCTTATCGCACTTGCCCCAGGGCTTCTTGCTGCCGTAAACGCCGAACTGCATTGCTCTTGCAACGGAATCGTACATAAGGGTAAGGCTGGAGTTGCCGCCAACGATAATGTTTGCGGGAGTCACGCCCAGAAGATCGGCAAAGAGCTTCTTAGCTTCGGAAATGCCTGTAAGGAAGCCGTAGTTGCGAACATCAACGCCGTCAGCGTCGGTAAGGCATGACTTGCTGTTTAAAACGTCGAGCATGGGCATACTGAGCTCAAGCTGCTCTGCGCAGGGCTTTCCTCTGGACATATCGAGCTTTAAGCCCTGAGCCTTGAAAGCCTCGTATTCCTTTTTGCACTCGTCTCTGAAGGCTTCAAGCTGAGCCTTGTTCATATCCTTTAATGACATAATAAAACTCCTTTCGTGAGAGTTTTGTGGTTTCCGTAAGGAAATTTCGGACGAAGTCCGAAAAACAAAACTCGGTTTGAAAATCTCTGATTTTCAAACATTCTCCCTTTCAAATCTTTCGCTGCAGGTTCGGTTGTTCCTGCATTTTTTCCTTATTATATAATATATCATTCGACGGACTTTTGCAAGCGTTTTAAAAAAGTCCGTCAAATTGTTTTCACTTTATACACAATTGTCCTTGTATGACGGACAGACATAATAGAGCTGTAATCGGTCAATTTACAATTTACATCAAACCATAACACACGTATTATACATCATAGCGCACAATACAGATTAGTCTCCCATGCGGGAATGTACATAAGATGTCTCATATACAGCTTTAATTCGGGATTTATCTCGTGTACCTTGAGGGGCAGCTCGAAAATGTCCCCGTTTCGGTGATAAAGGGCGCAGATAAGCCTGCTTCCCGATTTAAGTGAGCATTCGCAGCCCTCGAGCGCCTCAGCTTCCGCTCCCTCCACGTCCATTTTTATAAGGGTGGCATTGGGGCAAAGGCTGTCACCCGTTGCTCCGCGGACGGTTTTCAGCTTCACGCCGCTTCCGTCTGTGAGCTTGGAATTTCGCCCCGAACGGTCGGAAAAGGTCAGCTCGGTATTTTCATTCCATGCAGCTGCATTCACAAGGGTGATGTTTTCCATTCCCTCGGTATTTTTCGTAAGCTTGCGGAAATTCCGTGTATCGGGTTCAACGGCATAGATATGCTCATATTGTCCCTTTGTAAGCTCATTCATCTCAATGACCGTATCGCCGTTGTATGCGCCCATATCAATATAACGCTCGGAGTGGGTGAGAAGGATAATGCTCTGCCATATCTCCGATTTTTCGGCGGTGCAGCGGTGAAGATATTCTATCTTTCCGCTTATTCTGAAATTAATGATATCTGCAAAGGTCTGCTTTGAGAAGTCGTCCGCAAGGATATCGTAAACCTTCTGAATTTTTTCGGCATTTTCCATGCAGTATTCATAGGTAAAAAGCCCCTCGCCCACAACGGGAACGTCGGGGGCAAGGAGTGTATGCCGCTTTGCCATTTCCGAAATGCGGCGATAGAGGCTTTCATATCCCGCTCCGAAGGCAAGGACGATTATAAAATCGTCTATGAGATCTTCTATCTGGGAAAGGGTATGGACAAGGTGTCCCTTGAAATAATGACCCCTGACGAACTCGTCACTGGCGAAAAAGCCTGCGGCGGTTATGCCGTATACATCGAAAACTCTGAGAATTTTCTCCGCCCCGTCACCCATTCCGTAGATGAAAACGGGCAGGTCGGTATTTTTGAGAAAGTCCCAGGAATTTTCCTTTTCGGTGATGAAATCAAGCATCGTTATCGTCCTCATCGGGGAATCGGTCAAAGTCGTGGTGAGGACGTCCGCCCGATATCATATCTCTGCCCCTGATACTGTAGGCGTCACGCTGTTTTTCCACCTGCTCGTCAAGGAGCTGCAGAAATTTTCTCGGCTCTTTTACTGACTTTACCTCTTTCATGGGCGTATCAACGTCCTTCACGTTTATTATTACGGTGCCGCAGCCGAAAAGTCTCTGACCAAAGGGCAGGACAAGCTTTTTATCGTTTACGCGGTACAGATCAAACTCGTCCTCCTCGATATTCAGAAAGCCCTTTCGGGTGATGAATTTCTTCTCTGTCAGGAAATATCTTGTAAAGGAAATGGGCAGTCCGAAGATAGTCCGCTTCTTGTCTGTCCAGATATAGTCAAAGTCGGCTTTCATAGGAGGTTTTCCTTTCTTTGAAAATTATTTGTGCTATAATAATATATGGGGAATTGTTACTGCTCTCGAACCCGCAGCAATGCGCCTTGGGGCGCATTGTGTTAAGGGTTGCGACCCTTAACAATCCCGGGGATGGGGAATGTGTCTTGTTCCAAGACCGCCCTCTATCGCAGGGCGGGGCTTGTTTACAAGACCAATCCCCTCTTGAAAAACAGTCCACCGGACTGTTTTGGGGTTCACCCCTTGCGGAGCTCCTTCGTAAAAGGGATTTCGCAGATAAACTCTGTTTATCATTGCGGAGGGCGACGAGGGGCTCTGCCCCCTCGACCCCCGCCACCTTTGAAAAGGCTTGAGCGAAACTTTTACCTTTTGGTAGCCGTTAGTTTTGCGATGCTATTATTTTAATGCTGCCAAAGCTCTCTTACCGATATCATGGCGATAATGGGCATTCTCAAAAGAAATCTTCTCCACAGCCTTATAAGACCTCTCAAGCGCCTCGGGAAGTGTATCTCCCGTTGCGGTCACGCCGATAACACGTCCGCCGTTAGTGTAGAACTTACCGTTTTCGAACTTTGTTCCCGCATGGTAGACAAATGCGCCGTCCACCTGTCCCTTATCGTCCATGCCGCTCATCTCAAGTCCCTTGGGATATGACTGAGGATAGCCGCCCGATGCCATTACAACGCAGGTACAATACTCCTTCTTCCACTTGATATCAACATCGGCAAGTGTGCCGTTGTAAATTGCCTCGAAGATCTCGCAGAGGTCGCCGTCAAGGAGGGGGAGCACTACCTGTGTTTCGGGGTCGCCGAAGCGGCAGTTATATTCTATTACCTTGGGGCCCTTGGGGGTTATCATAAGTCCGAAATAGAGGCAGCCCTTGAAGGTCCTGCCCTCGGCGTTCATAGCGTTCATTGTGGGCAGGAATATCTTCTCCATGCACTCCTTTGCCACTTCCTCGGTGTAGTAGGGATTGGGAGCAACAGTGCCCATGCCGCCTGTGTTAAGTCCCTCGTCGTTATCATAAGCGCGCTTATGGTCCATTGAGGATATCATGGGAATGATGGTCTTTCCGTCGGTAAAGGACAGCACCGACACCTCGGGACCCGTTAAAAATTCCTCGATAACAACAGTTGCGCTGCTGTCGCCGAACTGTCTGCCGTCTATCATAGACTTGACCGCTTCAACGGCTTCCTCCTCGTTCTGTGCGATTATAACGCCCTTTCCCAGAGCCAGACCGTCAGCCTTGATAACAGCGGGATAGCTGTTCTGCTTTTTAAGATATGCAATTGCCGACTCGCTGTCAGAGAACACCTCGTAAAAGGCGGTGGGGATATTGTATTTCTTCATAAGCTCCTTGGAGAACACCTTGCTGCCCTCGATTATTGCGGCAGCCTTATTTGGTCCGAAGGTCATTATGCCCTCGGCATTCAGTGCGTCAACCATGCCCATTACAAGGGGATCGTCGGGGGCTACGGCTACCATATCAACGCCCAGCTTCTTTGCAAGCGCCACAACTCCCTCTATATCCGTTGCCTTTACGTCAAAGCACTCCGCATAGCGGGAAATTCCGCCGTTTCCGGGGGTGCAGTAGAGCTTTTCCACCTTGGGTGACTCTGCAAGCTTCATAATGATGGCGTGCTCGCGTCCGCCGCCGCCTACTACTAATATTTTCATATTCTCAAGTCCTTTCGGATGATTTATTCCTGGGATCCTTTGCGTATGCATATACCGCTGATGCGGCTATTGTTATTACCGCTGCTGCGTACAGCAGGTATGAGAGGAGACTTACCACATTTGAGCGGAAAGGGCAGATATCCTCCCGTCAGCTCTGTGAGAATGCTTTTCTGAAACAGGCTTGAAAGCAGGAGAAGCAATGCCCAGAGGATAAGTATTATCTGAGAGATCATTGCCGCTGTTTTTACAGAGTCCTCTGCCTTGAAATTGTCCATGGTATCAGTCCTTTTTTAAAACGGGAACGGGGATAGTACATATCCTCATTCCCGAAAATATCAGTGATGGAAAAGTCTGATGCCTGTGAATGCCATAGCAATATTGTACTTGTTGCAGGTCTCGATAACGTTGTCGTCACGGATAGAGCCGCCGGGCTGAGCGATATACTCTACGCCCGATTTATGCGCTCTTTCGATATTGTCGCCGAAGGGGAAGAATGCGTCGGAGCCCAGAGCCACGCCTGTGTTCTTAGCAAGCCATTCCTTCTTCTCCTCGCGGGTGAGGACTTCGGGCTTCTCGGTGAACACCTTCTGCCACTCGCCCTCTCTCAGCACGTCCTCGTACTCGTCGCCGATATACACGTCGATCGCATTGTCGCGGTCGGCACGTCTTACATCGTCCTTGAAGGGCAGAGCCATTACCTTGGGGTTCTGTCTGAGCCACCAGTTGTCAGCCTTCTGTCCTGCAAGACGTGTGCAGTGGATACGGGACTGCTGTCCTGCGCCGATGCCGATAGCCTGACCGTCCTTTACGTAGCAGACGGAGTTGGACTGGGTGTATTTAAGGGTAATGAGGGAGATGAGCAGGTCTCTCTTCTTATCCTCGGGGATAGTCTTGTTGTCGGTAACGATATTCTCAAGAAGAGCATTGTTGATATCAAGCTCGTTTCTGCCCTGCTCGAAGGTAATGCCGAACACCTGCTTGCGCTCAATAGGCTCGGGAACGTAGCTTTCGTCAATTTTGATGATATTGTAGGTACCCTTTCTCTTGGACTTGAGAATTTCAAGAGCCTCGTCGGTATAGCCGGGAGCGATAACGCCGTCGGAAACCTCTCTCTGTA
The DNA here is from genome assembly GCF_051882455.1 of Huintestinicola sp. Lineage (NCBI taxonomy): Bacteria > Bacillati > Bacillota > Clostridia > Eubacteriales > Oscillospiraceae > Huintestinicola > Huintestinicola sp. The sequence continues at coordinate 92,285 of NZ_JBJERV010000034.1, forward strand.
TCATCTTTGCGGTGCATACGTCGCATACATCGGAAAGGGCGATAAAGTCGCCGTAGGAGGACATTCTGTCAGCGCCTCTTGCTCTTGCATATGCGCAGGCAAGGGGTGAAAGCTCGCCCAGGTCGTCTACCCAGTAAATTTTCTTGAGTGTATCGGAAAGAGGCTCGCCTACTGCTGCGCCTGCGGGGGAAACGTGCTTGAAGGAGGCCGCTGCGCAAAGTCCCGTTGCCTTTTTAAGCTCACGTACCAGCTGCCAGCCGTTGAATGCGTCCAGCAGGTTTATATAGCCGGGCTTGCCGTTTAATACCTCGATAGGCAGATCCTTGCCCTCGATAAATATTCTTGAGGGCTTCTGATTGGGGTTGCAACCGTATTTTAACTGCATTTCGTTTGACATTTTTTTATCCTCCATACTGAAAAATTATTCGCTCTTGGCGTACTTGTTGATTATTCTTGACTCGTATTTTCCTGTAGCAATGTCGATGTATCTTACGAAAAGGGATACCTTGTTATCCTCGTTGAGAGCGTTCCATACCTTGGAAGCAAACTCGTCAATGCTGTCATTGCCGATCTCCACCTTCTTAGGCTCGCCCTCAAAGCTGGGGAGAGGGTTTCCGTCGCCCATATAGGTGTGGATAAAATGACCCACGCCGTTTAAAGGAGAGGAGTAGCTGAATGTAAATCTCTCGCGGCAGTCGGGGTTGCCGTCTGCGGACTTGAGGATAGACATCGCATAATTATACTCCCCGTTTCCGATATGCATAATGCCGGAAATTCTGGGGGTGTAGTTGGGGGCGTCGTCCTCGTATTCACGGGTCCTGAGGGACTGCTCAAAGGTCTGCTGCTTGTCCATAAGCTCGTAAATGGTATCGGTCTGGTCGCCGTTTGTCACGATAGTCTTATTTCCCAGCACTCTTACGGGAGAGTAGATGATAAGATGGGGGTCGGAAAGCTTGGAGGGGTCTGCGGCTTCGGTCTTGATGCCGTCCTCTGTTTCGGTGAACACGCGGTTTCGGGAATTAACGCTTCTGCCCATAATGAAATAAGCGGTAACTGCGGTCTTTCCGTCGGCTGATCTGCCGATAACAATTCCTCTTCCGGGGTATGCGTTTGTTTTAAGCTCGTTTTCGAGAGATAATGTTTTCATTTTTATGATCGTCCTTTCGTGAGCATTTTGAAAATCCTTGATTTTCAAACATTCCTTTCATTCTTCGGCATATGCAACGCCGTTTTCTATGCGTATCTTATCTTCGCAGAGCAGGGAAACTGCCTTGGGAAGTATCTTCCACTCTGCCTGCTCCATTACCCTGCGCTGGAGCATTTCGGGGGTATCGCCGTTTTGCACTTCCACCGCCTTCTGTAGGATTATGGGACCTCCGTCGCAGACCTCGGTAACGAAATGAACGGTGGCACCCGTTACCTTTACGCCCCTTGCAAGAGCCTCCTCATGGACTTTAAGCCCATAGTAGCCCTTTCCGCAGAATGATGGGATAAGTGCGGGGTGGACGTTCACCATTTTGTATGGGTACGCTCTGCACACCTGCTCATCGAGAATGGTCATAAAGCCTGCATAGACTATGATATCCGCATTCTCCGCCTTGAGCGTTTCAAGCATTGCCTTGCTGTATTCGTGACTGTCGGCGTAGTCCTTTCGTGGGAGAACTATGCCCTTGATGCCGTTCTGAGCAGCTCTCTCAAGTGCATAAGCGCCCTCCTTGGAGGAGATGACGCAGGTTATCCTTCCGCCCTTTATCTCTCCTCTTTTCTCGGCGTCGATAAGCGCCTGGAGATTGGTTCCGCCGCCCGATACAAGTACGACTATATTTTTCATATCCTTGACCGTCCTTAATCAAAAAATCCGTTATCATTTGAGGAGTCGTTTATCTCTCCCGCTGCTTTGAAGCTGAATACTGCGGCTGCGATATAGAGAGCGTCTCCGAACAGGGAAAAAATTGCCATGCCGTTTATAAGCCCTGCCATTCTGTTTCCGACTAGCGCAATCATCAGAAGCAGCACAAATATTATGCTGCCTATGAAGGATATCACATAAAATACACCTGCCGCCTTTGCGCCGTTCTTTTTCGGCTTGCCGTATATTATCCAGCTTATTATGGCGGCGATTATCCCCGGGAGATTAAGCGAGCATATTGACCACACAAGGGCTATTGAGCCTGCCGCTACAGCTTTTTTAAGGTTTGAATTACTCATTTTGCTCACCTTTGATTTAATCAAATGCGGCTGTAAGCTATTGCCACAGCCGCATATCGGCATATTTATCAGCAGATGATAACGCCCTCGTCGCTTTCGACAAGCTCGCCCATTACATAGGCTTCCTCGCCTGCCGCCCTGATAGCGCTTATTGCCTTGTCAGCGTCATTCTTGTCAACAACAACAGCCATTCCGACGCCCATATTGAATGTATTGAACATATCTCTCTCGGGTATCTTGCCCGTTTTTGCGATAAGGTCGAAGATGGGCAGCACCTGTACTGCGTTTCTCTCGATCTTTGCGGAGAGACCTGCGGGGAGAGAACGGGGAATGTTCTCATAGAAGCCGCCGCCTGTGATATGGCTGATGGATTTTACATTAACGGCGTCAAGAAGGCTCATAACTGCCTTTACGTAGATCTTTGTGGGGGTAAGGAGACAGTCACCGAGAGTTGTTCCCAGGTCGGACTGATGTCTTGCCAGGTTCTGCTCGGTAACGGAGAACACCTTTCTTACCAGGGAGAAGCCGTTGGAGTGAACGCCGCTGGACTTGATGGCGATCATTACGTCTCCCGCCTTCTGAGTTGTGGGGTCGAGTATCTTGTCCTTGTCAACAACGCCTACAGTAAAGCCTGCAAGGTCATACTCGTCCTCGGGCATAAGACCGGGGTGCTCTGCGGTCTCGCCGCCGATGAGGGCGCACTCAGCCTGAACGCAGCCTTCTGCTACGCCCGAAACTATCTGAGCTATCTTCTCGGGGAAATTCTTTCCGCAGGCGATGTAATCTAAGAAAAACTGAGGCTTTGCGCCGCAGCAGATAACATCGTTCACGCACATTGCAACGCAGTCGATTCCAACTGTGTCGTGCCTGTCGAGGAGGAATGCTATCTTGATCTTGGTGCCTACGCCGTCTGTTCCCGAAACGAGAACGGGCTTGCTTATGCCTGTAACGTCAAGCTCGAAGAGTCCGCCGAAGCCGCCGATGCCCGACATAACGCCCTTTGTCATTGTTCTGGCAACATGAGCCTTCATAAGCTCAACTGCCTTGTAGCCGGCGGTTACGTCAACGCCTGCTTCCTTGTAGCTTTCGGAAAAACTTTTCATTATTTTGCCGCCTTTCTGAGAGTATTGCTCTGCATTAAGACGGCAGAGAAATTTCTCTCGGGGTTATATTACTTTGATGATTTCTTGATCTTGAATTCAAACTTATCCTTGGGTATCTCCTTTGGAACGGGAGCAGGATAATTTCCCGTAAAGCAGCCGTCGCAGAACTTGCAGTTATCATTTCCCGTAAGGCTGTTTACGGCTTCAACGCTCAGATATCCCAGTGTATCCGCGCCAATTTCCTTGCATATCTCGGGAATGGACATACGGCAGGCGATAAGGTTCTCCTTGCTGTCGATATCCGTGCCGAAATAGCAGGGGTTTGTAAAGGGAGGGCAGGAAATACGAACGTGTATCTCCTTTGCGCCTGCCTCGCGGATAAGGTTTACAATGCGCCTTGAGGTGGTTCCTCTAACGATGCTGTCATCTATAAGAACGACCCTCTTGCCCTTAACGGTCTCCCTTACCACATTGAGCTTTATCTTCACCGAATTGGTGCGCTCGGTCTGGCTGGGCTGGATAAATGTCCTTCCCACATAGCGGTTTTTGATAAATCCCACTCCGTAGGGAATGCCCGAAGCGTTGGAGAAGCCCAGCGCCGCGTCAAGTCCGCTGTCGGGAACGCCTATTACAACGTCTGCGTCAACCGGGTGCTCCTTCCAGAGGTATTCACCCGCCTTGAGCCTTGCCATATGAACGCTTGAGCCCTCTATCACCGAATCGGGACGGGCAAAGTATACATACTCGAAAACGCACATATGGGGCTTGGGGCTGATATGTGTATCAATGGAGCGAAGTCCGTTCTCGTCGATAATTACTATCTCGCCGGGGCGGACATCTCTGTAGAACTCTGCGCCGATGCTGTCAAATGCGCAGGTCTCCGAAGCAACAACGTAGGAGCTGCCAAGCCTGCCGATGGAGAGAGGCTTGAAGCCTATGGGGTCTCTTGCGGCGATGAGCTTCTGAGGGGACATTACCACAAGGGAATATGCTCCCTTTATCTTCTCCATAGCCTTTTCCACCGCTTCCTCAATGGAGGAGCATACAAGGCGCTGCTCGGTTATTGCATAGGAAATTACTTCGGTATCGTTTGTGCTGTGAAATATTGCGCCTTTAAGCTCATATTCCGTTCTCAGCTCGTAAGCATTGGTGAGATTTCCGTTATGAGCGATCGCAAGGGGACCCTTTACGTGGCGGACAACAAGGGGCTGGGCATTGGAGCGGTTGGAATTTCCCGTGGTGGAATAACGCACATGACCGATGGCGATATTACCCTCTCCGAGAGCCTCAAGCCTGTCCTTATCGAAAACCTCGTGAACAAGTCCTAAGTCCTTGCGGTATGTGAACACGCCCGAATCGTTCACTACAATGCCGCAGGACTCCTGACCTCTGTGCTGGAGAGCGTAGAGACCCATATATGTCTGCATGGCAACGCTTGTGTCGTCGGGGCTGTATATGCCGAATACTCCGCATTCTTCGTGGATACCGTTAAACACTGATTATCAATCCTTTCCGTTCCAGCAATAGCTGCACAGCTTGTCGGCAGGCAGCCCTACTGCACGGACGGTTCCCTCCAGAGACTGGAACTCAAGTGATGTGAGCTTCAGTCTGCGGCAGATCTCGTCTCTGAGCTTCTTTCCCCGCTCTGTTGAGCTATCGCTGTACTCCTCGATATATTTGACGCCCTCGGCGCCCTCAAGCTCGTCGATTATTTTGCGTGCAATGAGGTCAAGCTCTGATGTGCTTCTCGAGAAGTTAAGATACTTGCAGCCGTACATAATGGGAGGACAGGCGGATCTCATATGGACCTCCTTGGCGCCGTTTGCGTAAAGGAACTCAACGGTCTCTCTCATCTGTGTACCGCGTACAATACTGTCGTCAACAAAGAGCAGCTTTTTGCCCTCGATCAGTTCGTGAACGGGGATAAGCTTCATTTTTGCCACCTGGTTCCTTATTGCCTGATTTTGGGGCATAAAGCTTCTGGGCCAGGTGGGGGTGTATTTGATAAAGGGTCTTGCAAAGGGTATTCCGCTGCGGTTTGAATAACCGATAGCGTGGGGAATTCCCGAGTCGGGAACGCCGCATACATAGTCAACATCGGGGAGAGCGCCGTTCTTGATGTCCGTCTCCGCCATTATCTCGCCGTTTCTGGTACGCATGGTCTCAACCGTAACGCCCTCATAAACGGAGTTGGGATAGCCGTAATATGTCCACAGGAAGGTGCATATCTTCATATCCGTGTGACCCTCGGCAAGGACTTCAACGCTGTCGGCGGTGATCTTAACTATCTCACCGGGCAGCAGCTCGCGGTAGGTCTCATATCCCAGCTTCTGGAACGCAAAGGACTCAAAGGAGCAGCAGTAGCCGTCATCGCGTCTGCCGATTATGATAGGCAGCCTGCCCTTGTTGTCTCTTGCGGCGATAATGCCGTCCTCGGTAAGGATAAGCAGGGAAACGGTGCCGTCTATCTTCTCCTGCATATATCTGATACCGTCAGCGAAATTATCCTTCTGTGCGATAAGTGAGCCGATGATGGAGCTGGAATTTACCTTGCCGCTGCTCATTGCCTCAAGGCTTGCGGAGCAGTCGCTCAGTATCTCGTTTCTCAGTTCCTCGGCGTTGTTTATGATACCGATATTGCATACTGCGTAAAAGCCCATTTTGGAGCGCAGCAGGATAGGCTGGGGGTCTGTATCGCTTATGCAGCCGATGCAGAGCTTGCCCTCCATCGCAGCAATGTCGTTTTCAAACTTGGTCCTGAAGGGAGAGTTTTCAATGCTGTGGATACTGCGCTGAAAGCCTCTCTCGGGGGAATAGGCAGTCATACCGCCGCGGCGGGTGCCTAAATGGGAGTGGTAGTCAACTCCGAAAAAGACGTCGCTTATGCAGTCATTCTTTGATGCTGCTCCGAAAAAGCCGCCCATGGACTTATTCTCCCAGGATACGCTTCATCATTTCCTGATAAGCTTCCTCTACGCCGCCCATATCTCTGCGGAAACGGTCCTTGTCAAGCTTCTCGTGAGTGGTGCTGTCCCAGAAACGGCAGGTGTCGGGGGATATCTCGTCTGCCAGGAGTATCTGACCGTGAAATCTTCCGAACTCGATCTTGAAGTCGATAAGGTCGATATTGTGCTCCTTGAAGAACTTGAGCATAAATGCGTTAACAGCAAATGCATACTTGGAAATGGTGTCTATCTCCTCCTGAGTGGCAAGACCGAGACCCAGAGCATAGTAGCTGTTGATGAAGGGGTCGCCCAGATCGTCATTCTTGTAGGAAAATTCAAGTGTAGGCTGCTTTAAGGGAGTGCCCTCTGCAATGCCCAGCTTCTTTGAGAAGCTGCCTGCTGCAACGTTTCTCACAATTACCTCCAGAGGAACGATCTCGACCTTCTTAACGATAGTCTCTCTGTCGCTTATCTCCTCAACGAGATGGGTAGGGATACCCTCCTTCTCAAGGAGCTTAAACATAAAGTTTGTCATCTTGTTGTTGATAACGCCCTTGCCGCGGATAGTTCCCTTCTTCTCGCCGTTGAAAGCGGTAGCGTCGTCCTTGTAGTCAACGATAACATAGTCGGGATTATTTGTGGCAAAGACCTTTTTAGCCTTGCCCTCGTAAAGCTGCTCGCCTTTGATGATGTTTTCCATAGTATTTATCCTCCTGTATATTTACAAGTTTTATATTTTACTCTTACAGCTCGTCCACCATTTTCTGAAGCTTCTCGTTCTTAGCCACAACGCCGTCTATCATATCCTGCTTAGCCTTTTCAAGCTTTTCGGAAAGGGCGTCGTCGGAGAGAGCCAGCATCTGAATGGCAAGAACTGCCGCATTCTTTGCTCCGTTTACCGCAACGGTGGCAACGGGAATGCCCGAGGGCATCTGAACTGTGGCAAGGAGAGCGTCAAGTCCGTCAAAGGACGATCTTATGGGGATACCGATAACGGGCAGAGTGGTGTGACCTGCGATAACGCCTGCCAGATGAGCCGCCATTCCTGCGGCGCAAATGATAACGCCGAAGCCCTCAGCCTTAGCCTTTGAAGCAAACTCGGATGCCAGCTCGGGGGTGCGGTGAGCGGACATTACCTTAGCCTCAACAGGCACGCCGTATTTTTTCAGCTCGGCGATACAGTCCTTTACAATGGGGAAATCGCTGTCAGAACCCATTATTACAGCAACTTTTTTCAACTACATCAATCCTTTCAGCCAAAAACAAATAAAACTGCGGCAGTCTGACCACAGTTATTGTTGTTTGTAAAGCTATACAGTTAAAAAAGAGTGCAGAAATCCCATAGCTCTCAGAAGCAGGCTCTGAGAACCGCCGCTCATATATCCCGACATTTTTCTGCAGGTCAGATATAAGAAGCTTTGCATAACGGAAATTCCTCCACAAGTTTCCTGTGCCCAAAATGGCATACCGCCCGATGGGGCACACTGATACATATATATTGTAACTGATTTGAAAGTAAAATGCAAGCCTTTAGGGCAAAATATTTTTGGAATTTAAAAATTTTACAAAATCTATGTAATATTATGATACGGCTGTATCATACGGCATAAAGCATTGATGGAAATTCCGTTAATCTCTGCATAATAAAAAAATATAAATTACCTCTTGCTTTTTTCTGATTTTATGATAAAATAGAAGTATAGAGTGCGGAGCTTTCCGTACAATTTTAAGGAGGTACATACTATGGCTTACAAAATTTCCGATGACTGCATCAGCTGCGGCGCATGCGCAGGCGAGTGCCCTGTAGGAGCAATTTCCGAGGGCGACGGCAAGTACGTTATCGACGCTGCTACCTGCATTGACTGCGGTTCCTGCGAAGGCGTATGCCCCGTTGGCGCACCCCAGGCTGAATGATCATAGCTTACAGCAGATTTTCAGAGCTTTCGGCTTTCCGAAGGCTCTGTTTTTTTTGGCAAAAATCACAAATCACAAAAAAGCCTCTCCCCGAAGGGAAAGGCTTTATTTGTGTTATATCGTAAGATTATTCGTTAACCTTAGTAACAACGCCTGATCCTACTGTACGGCCGCCCTCACGGATAGCGAAGCGGAGACCTTCCTCAATAGCGATAGGAGTGATAAGCTCAACCTTGATCTCAACGTTATCACCGGGCATGCACATTTCCTTATCAGCAGGAAGCTCGATAACGCCGGTAACGTCTGTTGTTCTGAAATAGAACTGAGGTCTGTAGTTGTTGAAGAAAGGAGTATGACGTC
>NZ_JBJERV010000035.1:0-2714 GCF_051882455.1 Huintestinicola sp.
GTTATATATCCAGTACTGACGGGACTTTACCCAGTGTCTCAGCTCCTCGTCATAGACCTCCTTCTGCTTTTTTGAAAGGAAATTCTTCATTCCGAAAAGCCTTATGTCCTTGGCGTAGGAAAAATCGGTGGTGACGGTCTCCATATACTCAAGCTTGCGCCAGTGGGGCATCATGGCGTCCCACATTTCCTTTTTGTCCTTTTTGCGTATGTACTCAAAATACAAGAACTGAACATAGGACAAAACGGCGATAACAGCTATTATAAGCGGGTCAAAGCTCGACATGATGATGATCGAGGTGATAACGGATATGACCTGTGTGAGCATTACCTGCATATAGGTCATCATTCCCTGAACGCCCTGCCAGTCCCCTGCGGTGGCGCGCTTTGCCTTCTGGAGCCTGTCAAGCATTTCCGGGGTCTCAAGAGCCTCGTAATCCATGCCCAGAGTTTTGGCGATGCGCTCCTTGATTATCATAAGGCGCACATAGGTAAAGCCAACGCCGGTTTTCGCCGATGAAACGGTGTTGAGCCACATAAAGAAAAACTCGATAAGGGTGGTCACAGTCACAAGCTTTAAAAGGGGCAGGATATCTCCGCCGCCTGCGCCTGCCTGTATCATATCAATGACAAGCTTTCCGATAAAGCTCCATATGTAGGACATGGAAGCCGCCGCAACGGCTCCCGTTATCATAAAGAAGATAAGGGATTTCCGGTATTTGACGAACTTCCCCAGGATATATCGGCAGTTGCTCAGAACGCCGTAATCCTTGTGAAGCTCGTCTGTCTGTTCCTTCTGTTCGGGTGGTGTGAAAATACTCATTGTCATTCCTCCTTTTGCAAATAAACGCAGAAAGCGCCCCTGCTATACCATTCGGCATAACAGGGGCGCTGTAAGAATATCCGCTCTGTCCGTTAATTGCTGAGGACGGGCGGCATATCTGTGCCTTTGAAAATGCCGTTTCTTTCCGATGTGATGTATCTGATGATATTTACGAACATTCTGCCCGCCTCCTTTCAAAAAATAATATGCTCACAGTATAGCACGTATTTTCCTTGATGTCAAGAGCTTTTGGAAATTTTTTTCAAAACAGTCTCTGCGTCTCATTTAAAATTTTAGAAAACAAGCGAAAAAATTCAAAAAAATGTCACAAAAGCATTCTTTCACCTCTTGATTTTTTCGGCAAACAATGGTAAAATAATCATTGGCATTCATTTTTATGTGAATATATTATGATATAGGAAAGGTTGTTTTAAAAATGCTGATTTTAGTTGTCAATGCAGGAAGCTCTTCTCTCAAGTATCAGCTTCTCGATATGGAAAACGAAAGCGTTATCGCAAAGGGTAACTGCGACAGGATCGGTATCGGCGGTCACATCTCCCATAAGACCTCCGACGGCAGAAAGGTAGAAGCAGACTGCGATTTTCCCACTCACACCGAGGCTTTTGAAAAGCTGGTCGAAGTCCTCACATCGGGCGAGGGCAAGGTAATAAACTCCATGAGCGAGATAAACGCTGTGGGTCACAGAATTGTGCAGGGTGCTGAGATATTCAAGGAGACCACTCTCGTTACCGACGAGATAATCGACCAGATCGACGCTCTCGCAGAGCTTGCTCCCGTACATAACCACCCCCATGCTCTTGCTCTGAGAGCCTGCCGCAAGGTGCTTCCCGACGCTCCTATGGCTGTTGTGTTTGACACAGCTTTCCATCAGACAATGCCCGAAAAGGCTTATATGATGGCTTTCCCCTATGAGGATTATGAGCAGTACCACGTAAGAAAGTACGGCTTCCACGGCACCTCCCACAGATTTGTTTCCAAGGCGCTTGCAGACGCTATGGGCAAGGACGTTAAGGAGCTGAAAATAATCTCCTGCCATATGGGCAACGGCTCCTCCATCACCGCTGTTGAATATGGCAAGTCTGTTGACACCTCCATGGGCTTTACTCCTCTTGACGGCATCATTATGGGTACACGCTGCGGCTCTGTTGACCCCTCCGCCGTTACCTTCCTTATGGACAAGAAGGGCTTCACTCCCGCTCAGATGTCCGATTATATGAACAAGCAGTCCGGTCTTGCAGGCGTTTCGGGCGTTTCCTCCGATAACAGAGACGTTACCGCCGCTGCCAAGGACGGCAACAAGAGAGCGCTCCTTGCAAACGAGATGCTCAAGTATCAGACCAAGAAGTATGTCGGCGCATATGCGGCTGTTATGAACGGCGTTGACGCTATCCTCTTCACAGGCGGTATCGGTGAGAACGACGCTGCTATCCGTGCAGGCGTATGCAAGGATATGGACTACCTCGGAATCAAGATAAACGACGAGGTAAACAATGCCACAAGAGGCGAACTCAAGCGCATTTCCGCCGATGACAGCAAGGTACAGGTATGGGTAGTTCCCACAAACGAGGAGCTTCTTATCGCCCGTGACACTCTTGCGCTTATCAGCAAGTAATTTAAGTAATATCTGTCCGCTTCGAAGCCCTGACTTCGGAGCGGATATTTTATTTTCGGAAAAAATTTCAAAAGCCCTTGACAAATGAAATTGGGTGTGCTATACTGTATTTGTAAATAATTCTAAATGCTGTGACAGGAAGAAAGACCGCTTCGTCATTTGCAGAGAGCCGCTGTTTGGTGCAAAGCGGCATTGATCTGCGGTTATAACTCGTCCTTGAGCATTCTTCTGAAAGCTTTTGCAAGTAGGTTTGAACGGG
>NZ_JBJERV010000036.1:0-2702 GCF_051882455.1 Huintestinicola sp.
GAAGTAAGACTCATCAAGGATGTTACTCCTATTCCCCACAACGGATGCCGTCCTCCCAAGAGAAGACGTGTCTAATTTGCAGGAGGTGTTATTGAAATGGCTGTAAATAAAGAACCTATCCTTAAGAGATGCAGATACCTTGGCATCAGCCCTATGGTAATGGGTATCTCCAAGGAATCCAACAGAAATCCCGGTGGTAACAACAGAAAGAAGACTTCCGAATACGGCATGCAGCTGAAGGAAAAGCAGAAGCTCAAATTCATCTACGGAGTACTTGAGAAGCCCTTCTACCACTATTTTGAGATCGCTTCCAAGATGGAAGGCAAGGCCGGTGATAACCTTATCACTGTTCTTGAATCAAGACTTGACAACGTAGTTTACAGAATGGGTCTTTCTCTTACAAGACGTGAAGCAAGACAGCTTGTTTCCCACAGACATTTTACTGTAAACGGCAAGCGTGTTGATATTCCTTCTTACAGAGTTAAGGAAGGCGACGTTATAGCTCTCTACGAGGGAAGCCGTGACAGCGCTAAGTTCAAGGATGTTGTTGAGCAGACTGCAGGCAGAGTAGTTCCTATGTGGCTTGAAGCTGATAAGGCTAATTTCGCTGCTAAGGTTGTACGTATGCCCAAGACTGAGGATCTCGATTACGAGACCGAAACACACCTTATCGTTGAGCTTTACTCCAAGTAATAGCGAAACTGTTCTACTTGACTTTGCGAATATAGGAGGGTTTTATAAATGCTTGAAAAAATCGAAAAGCCGGAAATTGATACCGTCAAGCTGGAAACCAACGGCACATACGGTATGTTCGTACTCGCTCCTCTGGAGCGCGGCTATGGTACTACTCTGGGCAACAGCCTCAGAAGAGTACTGCTCTCCTCGCTTCCGGGTGTTGCCGTTACATCTGTAAAGATCGACGGCGTTCACCACGAATTATCAACTATCCCCGGAGTTAAGGAAGATGTCACTGAGATCATCCTTAACCTTAAGGGACTCACAGCAAAGCTTTACGGCGAAGGTCCTAAGACGATCTATATCGAAGCTGAAGACGAATGCGTCGTTACAGCAGGCGATATCAAGACCGATTCTGAGGTTGATATCCTTGTTCCCGATATGCACATTGCTACTCTCGACAAGGATGCCAAGCTGTATATGGAAATCACCATAGACCGTGGCAGAGGATACGTTCCCGCTGAAAAGAACAAGCAGCTTTTCAATCTCGGTCTTGATGTGATCGCTGTTGACTCCATTTACACGCCTGTACTGAAAGTAAATTTCCGTGTCGAGGATACCCGACTCGGTCAGGTTACGGATTACGATAAGCTTATCCTTGAGGTATGGACAGACGGTACCGTATCTGCAAAGGAAGCCGTATCTCAGGCAGCCAATCTCCTCATTGAGCATCTGAAATTGTTCAGCAATCTCTCAGACGAATCCTCTATCACAGAAATGATGGTAGAAAAGGATGACAAGGGTAAGGAAAAGATCCTTGAGATGACCATTGAGGAACTTGACTTGTCAGTACGTTCATTCAACTGCTTGAAGCGTGCGGGAATCAATACCGTTGAAGATCTGATAAGTAAATCAGAAGAAGAAATGATGAAAGTTAGAAATCTTGGTAAGAAGTCCTTCGATGAAGTTAAGGAAAAGCTCCAGTCACTTGGATTTGACCTTAATACCGAAGAAGAATAACTTTTTCTCCAATATTATGATAGGTAAGGAGTGATCATAATGCCGGGAACCAGAAAACTGGGCCGAACAAGCGACCATAGAAAGGCTATGCTGAGAGCTATGGTTACATTCCTGCTTGAAAATGGCAGAATCGAAACTACAGTCACAAGAGCTAAGGAAGTTCGTGCAATGACTGAAAAAATGATTACAACAGCAAAGACAAATGATCTTCACAACAAGCGTCAGGTGCTTGCTTATGTTACTAAGGAAGACGTTGTTAAGAAGCTGTTTGATGAAATCGCACCTAAGTATGCTGACCGTAACGGCGGTTACACAAGGATCGTAAAGGTTGGTCCTCGCCGTGGCGACGCTGCTGAGATGGCAGTTATCGAACTTGTTTAAGTTTGACTGAAACTTTTACTTCCCCTTCGCTGAGTTTCTGCGGAGGGGATTTTTTTCTGCGAAAGTAGGTGTCAAGGTATGGAAATTAAGATGAATTCTTTAACTGCGGAACTGTTCCTGGAACTTTATAGATCGGTAGGTTGGGAGCCGCCCTGTGCCGAGCAGGTGAAGAAAGCTCTCGAAAACACATTAGCGACCTTTACAGCATATGATAACGGCAAACCCGTTGCAATGGTCAGACTTATCGGTGATGGCGGAATGTCTTTTTATATCAAGGATTTTGCGGTTATACCCAAATATCAGTCAAAAGGCGTGGGTTCGATGCTCATTGACAGTCTGGAAAGCTATATAAGAGAAATTATTGCTCCCGATTGGGCGGTAAGCCTTGAATTGATAAGCACGAAGGAAGCTGTGCCGTTCTATAAGAAAAAGGGCTTTGAAGAAAGACCTTGTGAGTGGGACGGACCCGGAATGTTCAAGATGATAAGATAAAAATCCCCGAGAAAGAAATATTTCTCGGGGATTTCAGCTTGTCGAAAAAGTTAATAAATTAATATAGCAAAATAAACTGTAGTTCCAAATCGGAGCAAAAGTTTCGCTCAAGCCTTTTCCAAAGGCTTGCAGGT
>NZ_JBJERV010000037.1:0-2647 GCF_051882455.1 Huintestinicola sp.
ATTTTTATCGTGATATGAAAAAAGGAAAAGAAATTTCGCAAAAGTTAAATTTTCACCTATTGACAAGCGTGCAAATAAATGTTATAATAAAACGATAATTGCGGCCGTATGTAGAAGCGGCTCAACACAGATGTTTTAATCAGACATCGGGAAAGGAATGGTCATAAAAGTGAAAAGGGTCAAAAAACCTGTATTCTTTGTCGTTTTCCTGCTGATAGCGGCATTTGCGGCTTCGGTGCTCTTCGGCTTCAGCAGCTACTACGGCGATATTGAAACAGTTTACGTAAAGGGCGTTGATGATATCAGATTCGGTATCGATATCAAGGGCGGCGTTGATGTTACATTTACTCCTCCCGAGGGCTTCGACGCCACAGACGAGCAGCTGGACTCCGCCAAGGAGGTCATCGTTCAGCGTATGATAAACCTGAACATTACCGATTATGAAGCATATATCGATTACAGCAATGACAGAATAATCGTCCGTTTCCCATGGAAGGAGGGCGAGGCTGAGTTCGACCCCGAGGCAGCAGTCAAGGAGCTGGGCGAGACTGCACAGCTTACCTTCCGCGAGGGCATCGAGCTTGACAGCATGAACAAGCCCACAGGCGTTACCGCCGAAAACATTATCCTCGAGGGCAAGGACGTTGCCGAGGCTTACGCCGCATATGACCAGAGCGCAAATGCAGGCAGCCAGTGGGTAGTCGCTCTGAGGCTCACTGACGATGGCTCAAAGAAATTTGCCACCGCTACCGAAAAGCTTTATAATGAGGGCGGTGTCATCTCCATCTGGATGGACGATACCTGCATCTCCTCCCCCAGAGTAAACGCCGTTATCACCGACGGAAACGCTACCATCAGCGGAAGCTTCGACGCCGAAAGCTCCAAAAAGCTCGCGGACCAGATAAATTCCGGCGCACTTCCCTTCAAGCTTGTGACAGCAAGCTTCTCCACCATCTCCCCCAGCCTTGGCATGGGCGCTCTTGAAGCAATGGTGGTAGCAGGAATAATCGCATTTGCCTGCATCGCCGTATTTATGATAGCAGTGTACAGGCTCCCCGGAGTTATCGCAGTTATCGCACTTATCGGACAGGTTGCGGGAACCCTTGCATTCGTTTCGGGCTACTTCGGATTTAACGCCAGCGGCATACTCACCATTCCCGGTATCGCAGGTATTATCCTTGCTGTGGGAATGGGCGTTGACGCCAACGTTATCACCGCAGAGAGAATAAAGGAAGAGCTTAACAACGGCAAGACCCTTGACGGCGCGCTTATCAGCGGCTATCAGCGTGCTCTTTCCGCCATCATGGACGGAAACATCACAATGATACTCGTTGCCATAATCCTCATGGGCGCATTCGGCACTCCCGACAGTATCTTTGCAAAGGCTCTCCACTTCGTATTCTTCATGTTCGGTCCCTCCACCGCAGGAACCATCTATTCCTTCGGCTTCACACTGCTGACAGGTACCATACTGAACCTCTTCTTCGGAGTTCTCTGCTCCAGACTTATGACTATGTCCCTCTCGGGCTTCAAGGCGTTCAGAAATCCCAAGCTTTACGGAGGTGCTAAGAAATGAGCGACTGCAAATTCCATATAGATTTTATCAAGAACAGAAAGATCTATTTCACCATTTCAATTATTTTAGTTGCGTTCTGCATTTTATCCTCATTCATTTTCGGAGCAAAGCTTGATATCCAGTTCAAGGGCGGTACCCTTATCACCTACCTCTATGAGGGAGAGATCGACCTTAACGCATTCCAGAACGACGCTTCGGCGGCTCTCGATGGAATTGGCGTAAAGGCGACCACGGGAACCGACTTCAACACAGGCAAGAACAACGTTCAGCTCTCAATGCTTTCAAACTCGGGTCTTACCGCCGACAAGCAGATAGTCCTCACCAACACCCTTGAGGAAAAATATGCTGCCAATAACCTTGAGCTTGTGGAGTCAACGGACGTATCCCCCTCCGCAGGTAAGGAATTTTTCAGCAAATGTCTGGTTGCGGCAGTATTTGCGGCTATCGTGCTCATCATCTACATCGCCATAAGATTTAAGAACATCGGCGGCTGGCTGGCAGGTATATGCGCTGTAGCAGCCCTTCTCCACGATATCATCGTGGTATACGGTACCTTCATCGTTTTCGGTATGGAGATCGACGCAAACTTTATGGCGGTCGTGCTCACCATCTTCGGTTACTCCATCAACAGCACCATCGTTATCTATGACCGTATCCGTGAAAACAAGAAGCTTTACAAGAACAAGTACACTCTGGGCGAGCTTACAAGCCTCAGCATAAACCAGTCCATGACCCGTTCCATCAACACCACCGTTACCACCGTTTCGGCAATGATAGTAATTTCCGTTGTAGCGGTCATCTACGGTGTAAACTCCATCATCTCCTTTGCATTCCCCATGACAATGGGTCTTATCTCGGGCGCATACTCCTCCACCTGCATAGCAGGTCCCCTGTGGGTATGGCTTGAGGAGAAAAAGTCGGGCAAGAGCGGCAGCAAGAAAAAGGCTGCTCCCGAAAAATCCATTGAAGCGTAAACCAAATATTACAGTTTGAGGTCAGTCCGTATCGGGCTGACCTCAGCCTGTCGATAAAGCGGATAAATGAAAAAAGTTGCACAAATAAACACAACAC
>NZ_JBJERV010000038.1:0-2633 GCF_051882455.1 Huintestinicola sp.
TAAGGTCATAGTAAAAGTTTCGTCCACCTTTTCAAAGGTGGCAGGGGTCAAGGGGACGGCGTCCCCTTGTCGCCGTCCGCAGACGGCGAAATCTCCTTTATCCTCCAAAAACGGTGCAAGGGGTGAGAAATGCGACAGCATTTCGAGGGGAGGCGGACACGACCGCCTCCCCTTCTTACAAGTTTTAGGTAACTTACCCTCAAAAACGTTCCGGTGGAACGTTTTTGACAAAGCAATTTCTGTATGGGTTTGTGCATATTATATAATTGTCGTTCCTTTTTCGACAGACTAAGCGGCAGTCTCCGAGTTTCGGGGACTGCCGCAGTTTTTTATTTATAAGCAATTACGTAAATTCGCATTTTTTCGAATGCCGCTCAGGGGCGCTAACATACCCCTTTCCGGCATTTTGTCGATAAGATGGGACAAAACGCTTTTGTCATACACGAATCTGAATATCACTCAAAAACCTCGCTGAGAGAACGTGCAAGACCGTCCAGCTTGGAAGCCGTGGAAGCAGCGCTTGCGGAGATCTGAGCGTTCTGCTGAACAACGCCCGAAATGTGGGTCATGCTTTCGGATATCTGCTCAAAGGAAGCCGCCTGCTCCTCCGAAGCCGCCGCAATGCCGTCAATAAGCTTGTTGCTTTCGGATACGCCGTTCATCATGATGCGGAGCTGTTCTGCGGTCTCGTCAGCTATCCTGCTGCCCTCGGCAACCGCCTTGAGGGTCTCGTCAATAAGCTCAGCGGTACCCTTTGTAGCCTCAGCACTCTTGGTGGCAAGGTTTCTGACCTCGTCGGCAACAACGGCAAAGCCCTTGCCGTGCTGACCTGCCCTTGCAGCCTCAACAGCAGCGTTAAGTGCAAGTATATTTGTCTGGAAAGCGATATCCTCAATGGTCTTAACGATATTGCCTATCTTGCCCGAGGACTCCTCAATCCTGCGCATAGCGCCCTGCATCTCGCCCATTTTTTCGGTTCCCGCGTCAAGGGTACGGGCGGTCTCGGAGGCTATCCTGCCTGCATCGGCAGCAGCCTTAGCGCTTTCGTTTATCTGATGTGAAATGGTCTCGAAGGAGGCGGATATCTCCTCAACAGTGGCAGCCTGAGTAGAAGAACCGTCGGACAGCTTTGAGGAGACCTCCTGCATTTCCTTTGATTCGCTGCCGATATCGGAGGATATCTTTGTCACATGGCTGAAAATTCGCTTCTGCTCATTGCTTGCCCTTTCGGACTCGTCAAGATTTCTGCGGATATTGGCGAGCATAGCATTGAGTCTGTCGCTGAGCGTGACATACTCGGGGCAGGTGTGAACATCGAAATCCACGCTCAGATCTCCGCCGGAAACCACGTCAAGCTTCTGCAGGATATCGTTGATGCCCTTGATGATGACCTTCTGGATAAGGTTGTTTATGAGGATCATCACAATGACAAGCATACCGATGACCGAAACGCCGAATATCAGCATAAGTATGGTCCTGCCGCTGTAGACCTCGTTTTTCGGTAAAGCAGCGATAAGGATATAGTCATCGTTTTCGCCTGTAACGCAGTACACGTTATTGCCGCCTATTTTGCAGAACACGCCGTCAGCGCCGCTTAAAAGCTTGTCAGAGACGCCTGCGTCAGCTGCAGCGGTGCCGATAAGAGCCTTGTCGGGGTGAGCAGCGATAAGTCCGTCCGCCTTGGAGACCGCCATAACAAAGCCCGTGCTGCCCACAGTGAAGGAGTCGAGCACATTGCTTATGCTGTTTTTTTCAAGCTGCTTCTGGAGTCTCTCGGGAGCGTTTCCAACCTGAACGATACCTGTAGAATCCTTCCGCGCAACGCTTATGTACTGGAAAAGCTTTCCTTCCGCACCGTTCATCTGAGGCTCCTGAGCTATCTTTAAGGAGCTGTCGGTCAGAATGGGGAGAAAGGGCTTTGTCTGTTCGCTGGAATTGAAATCGAAGCCGAAATAATCGGGAACTGTGCCCCAGTAAATAACGCCCTTGTCATCAGTGACGTGAAGCTCGTCCACGCCCAGCATATCCTTTATTTCATCAAGCTTTGACGCGTCATTCAGAATGGACGGGTCAAGATAAACCATCTCGGCAAAAGCGTCCGCCTTGGCGATATATTCGGAATTTATCTGCTCGGTAAGCTCCGCCGTCTCTGCGTCGTTGGAAACGAGCTCGTCCAGCACATCGTTTATCCTGCTCACAGCCATATTTTTGGCGGTAGCCTGCATAACGCTTGTCTGAACGATAAACAGAACGGTCATCATAAATACCATTGCCGCAGCACAGGCGTATAAAATACGCTTGGTCAAGGTCTTTTTCATAAAATTGTCCTCCGATAAAATGATATGAATATACAATTTATACCATTATTCAATGATGCTTTTATCATATCACATATTAACGGAAAAATCAAGTGATTTATCTTATTTTCGATAAAAAAGCCGAAAATCTTTCTTGTATCTGATACAAAAAAATAAGATTATATGAGAAATATTTGTGCATTATCAACACATTTGCTGTGAGGCAAAAAAACGGGCAATACCCGAAAATTTATACAGCTTGTCGATAAAGTGGAGAAATGAAAAAAAGTTGCACAAATAAACACAACACTAAAAGTTTCGCTCAAGCCTTTTCCA